>JBEEJZ010000080.1:0-18735 GCA_041168905.1 Pseudomonadota bacterium
CGGTGCAGCCCAGGATGGCGGTCTTGACGCCACGTGCCGACAACTGGTGCAGTAGCGCGCGCATGGCATCACGCGCAGCGCCAACCTGGCCGCCCTTGACATCCTTGATGATCTGGTCGACCACGGACTGTTCGTTCTCGCGGATGGCGGCCAGATCAAAGCCTTTGGCGGCCAGGCGCCGACTGTAGATGCCAGCCTGTATAGTGCCGCGCGTGGCCATGATGGTGATCGCGCCAATCTCCCCCTCGCTGTGCTGCAGCTCCTCGATGGTGGCGTCGGCAATATGCAGGATGGGCACGCTGGAGGCGGCCTGCATTTGATCAAACCAGAAGTGGCTAGTGTTGCAGGGAATGGTGATGAGCTGAACGCCCTGCGCGGCCAACCATGCCACGCCCTTGGTAAGGTAGGGGCCGGGGCCGTCGTTGCCGGCCTTGATGGCAGCGCTGCGATCCGGGATTCCGGGCTGGCTGGCGGTGACCCAGGGCAGATGTTCCTGGTCGCAGTTGGCCGCTGTCAGGCGCGTCAACTTGAACAGAAAATCTACCGTGGCCAGCGGTCCCATGCCGCCCAAGATGCCAAGCAGGGCCTGCTGCTGGGTGTCCATCAGCTTGCCTCCGCTACGTTCGCCTCGTGCCCCAGATCGGAAGAAGTAAACCTGGGGGTGATCAACGCGACCAGGGCGTTGATGGAGAGCACCAGCAGTACCGTGCGGAAGGTGTCGCAGATCGGCTCTACCGCCACAAATAGAACGAAAGCCGCCTCAAACGGCAAACCCAGTAGCGAGCACACGATGGTGGTCTGCGAGATGGTCACAATGCCGTTCATGCCGGTGGAGGCGAAGCCTGCAATCAGCGAGGCAATGAGGATCAGTACGTAGTCCGTGGTCACCAGGTCGCGCCCGTAAAGTTGGGCGATGAAGACGGTTGCCATGCAGTAGTACAGCACCGGCCCGACGCGAAACAGTGCCGTGCCCAGCGGTACCAGCAGCTCGGTGACATCCTTGTCAAATCCCAGCCTGTCCACCATGGCGATCAGCATGGATGGCATGCAGGAAGCGCTGTTGCGCGTGGCCACTGCAAGGAAGAATGGCCCCTCCTGTGAGGCCGCAACCTGTGTCAGTGCGGCACCGGACTTGCGCCAAATGACACCCACGCACGCCGCCAGCAGAATAGCCGTGACCACGCCGAATGCGATGATGAACTGGGCCATGACCTTGAACGGCTCGAAGCCGGTGTTGGCGATCTGGTCGGCGGCGAGGGAAAAGGAGGCGACCGGCAGCACGTACAGCAACCAGGTAGTGAGCTTCTGGCAGGCGCGAAAGACCGCATCACAACCCTCAAGGAATCCAAGGGCGACGTTGTTGGGAAACCTGGTCAAGGTAAAGCCGAACAGCAGTGTGAAGATCAAGGTTTTGAGCGTGTCGCCCATGGCCAATGCGTTAAAGATGTTGTTGGGGATCATGCGCACGAACAGCTTGACCATCATTCCCTCCTGTTTGTCGGATGCCGCAGGTGAAAGCAGGTTGATGCTGGTTTCCACTCCGGTAACATCCGCCTGCACCAGGCGACCAAAGGCCTGCATGGTGGACTGGTCCAGGTTCTTGCCGGGAGCCATCAGAACCATATAGACCACCCCGATAGCCCCCGCTATGGCCATGCCTGCCAGCAGGCTGACCACGATGCGCGCCACATATTTCGAGGCCGAGGGGTTGCGCGCCAACCGGTTGATGCTGACGATCACCGCTGAGATCAGGAACGGCAGGATCACCATCTTGAGCAGGTCCACGTAGATGTCGCCGACGAATTTCAGGCTCTTTGCGAAGTCTGGCGCGTAGATCCCGGTGCACACACCCAGGGCAACGGAGCCGATGATGGTGACAGGATGGGTGGCGAGTTGGCGGATATTCATGTGCGGTGCTCCGGCCGTCCTAGTTGAGAAATTTGTCGTACTTCGTCAGGATTTGTTCTGACGTGTATCGGATGTTTTTCTGTTCCAGGAACAGGTTGAGGAAGCTCAGCAGCAAATAGTTTTTCTGGTTGACCGCAATGCCAATGGTGTCGTTGATGTCTTCGATCATCACAGAGCGCACCTTCAGCACCAGGTCGGGATTGACCTTGAAGATGCGCTTGACCTCGAACGCATCGCGGTATGCCATGGTGACCTCGCCCTTGGCCACTGCGTCCACCACCATGTTCCAGGTCTCCATTTCCACAATACGTGCTTTGGGGAAGTAGGTCTTGGCAAAGCCGACGAAGGAAGAATTGGCGATCACGCCAATCGTGTCGGTATAGTTCTGCATCACCTCGGCGATGGACTTGCCACCCGATATCTGGGCGAAGCGCAGCCGGTTGACCAGCATGGCGTGGGGTAGGGTGATGTAGGGTGAGCTGAACAGCACAGTCTGAGCGCGCGCCGGGGTGCGGCTGATCTTGGCCGCTGACATGTCTGCCTTGTCCTCGGATACGAGGCGCACGGCATCGTTGAAGCTCTTGCCGTCGCGGTTGAAGACTACGCTCACGCCCAGTGCCTCGCCGATTGACTTGGCCAGGTCGATGTCCAGGCCCTTGAGCTCGCCATGGTCTTCGAAGAAAAAGGGCGGGTTGCGCTGGTCCGGAATGGCCACGATCAGCTTGCCACTGGCCTTGATGTCGGCCATGTCCCTGGCCGGTAGGGCGGGTGACATTAGCAGTGCCACGGCCAGTATGGCGAATAGTCGCCACAGGGTGCGACCGTGATACTGAGGGTCTGTGACCGGACGGGGTGTCAACATCGGCATCGTGAAAATCTTCCTTCTTTAGGCGGCGGTGCCAACGTCAATGCGGCGCTACCGTTGAGTGCATGCCCTGGGATTTCTCAAGCATGCGCCGTGCTACCGGATCGTCGGGGAAGCGCTGCAGGATCGCCGCATAGGCGGCTGCGGCTTGCGAGCGGTCGCCGTTGGCATAGTGGGCGTAGGCGGTCATGGTCATCTCGCACAGCGCCATTTCGTCGGCGGTCACGGCAGTCTCCTCGTCGCCATCGCGGATCGCCAGCAGCTCATAGATCAGCAGCTCGCCCTTGCGGCCTTTGACGGTCACGCTGTCAATGGGGCGCGACCACAGGCGCTCGCCGGCTTCGCGGTAAACGGCGTGGCTCACACACACCCAGGTGCCCATCTCCTTGTTGATGCCCTCTAGGCGGGCAGCCACATTTACGCCGTCGCCCATAACGGTATAGCTGACCCGCTCGGCCGAGCCCACATTGCCCACCAGCACGGCATCACTGTGGATGCCGATGCGCACCTTGAGCGGCGCCATACCGCGCGAGGCCCATTCGCGGTTGCGGATGGCCATGCGTCGCTGTGAGCGCACCGCTGCCACGCAGGCCAAGTAGGCGTGGCTATCAATCGGTTTAGGCGCCCCCCAGAAGGCCATAACGGCGTCGCCGATGTACTTGTCCACTGTGCCGTGCTCGTGTTCGATGGCACTGGTCACGCTGGAGAAGTAGTCCGACACCCGTGCCAGCAACTGCTGCGAGGGTTCCGTCTCGGACAGGGTGGAAAACCCCTCCAGATCAGTGAAGAACAGCGTCAGGTAACGGCTCTCCACGCCCAGCTTGGTACCCTGGCCGGAGTCCAGCAACTGCTTCACCAGGCCGCGTGGCGCATAGGAGGTGAAGGATTCCAGGACGCGCGTCAAGAGGAACAACGCCTGCGCAAGGTGGCTGATCTCGGCTACCCGTGATTCGACGATGCGAATGTTGTCGAATTGAAACTCCCGAATGTTCGATACGTCGTCGGCCAGTTGCTCCACCGGCCGCGAAATCGCCTTGGACAGTCGATGGATCAGGACCAACTGCAAGCAGAAGGCCACTAGGCCGAAAATCAATAGCTTGCGGTTGGTCTCCCGGATGACGCCAACGAAATCATCGGTGGGCGTGATCGTCAGCAACTCCCACGGTTTCTTGAAATCCTTGGGGAAGGGTGAAAAGATGCCAATGTATTCGGTGTTATCGGGGCCTGCAGTGAAATGGAAGCGGTCGCTCCCGCCGCGCATGCGCTCGCCCAGTGCCGCCATGACCCGTGCGTCGCCAAGTTTGTCCAGGCGGTTCTGCAGCAATTCACCGCCCTTTTGGGTCAGCCCCTGCTCCAGCACGGGGTGGGCGATCACACCGCCGCCATCATCCGCCATGATGGTGATGCTGTTGCGGGTGACCCGGTTGTCCGACAGGTAGTGCGACAAAGTCTTGAGCGTAAGGTCCACCGCAAATACTCCGACGACGCGGTCCTGCAAGAAAATCGGCGCCGTGACAGTGATGCCTAGTTCGCCCGAGCTGGCAAAAGGGTAAACATCGGAGACGTTGATGGCCTTGAGCCGCACAGCGTCTTTGTAGTAGCCGCGGGTACGCGGGTCGTAGGCGGCCGGTCCCGCGTCACTGGCGAGCACCTTGCCCCAGGTGGCGTGGAAACGGTAGACGTCGGTGGCCACGCCCTTGTCGTCCATTTTGCGGGCGTCGATGTAGCGGTCGATGATCTCGGTGGTCTCCGGAATTGCCTTTTCCAGGACCGCACTGCCCTTGACGGCACGGCGCACCTGGCGGAACGATCCATCGTCGAAGGCCGCGTAGGCGGCATACACAGCCTCGTTGGAAGCCACGATCTCGGCCAGGTAATCGGTCGAGGAGTCTTCACGGAAGTAATCGGGCTTGTCACGCATCAAGGTCGCAGCCGAGCGGGTGCTGCTGATGATGGGGTTGAGCAAACGGGTGGCGTTGTTGATGTTGTCTGTAACCGACTTCTCAATAAACTTGTTGGAATAGTCCTCGATGACCACTGTGTTGGCGCGATAGCTGACGATCACGAAGATCAACATCACAGGAAGTGTCAGCACGACAAAAAGCCAACTGATGGTGACGTGTAGTTTGACGTTTCGGTTGAATGGCAGCATGAGATTGGACGTTGCGCGCGCGCGGGAGGCCCGCGTCGCTACCAATGTTCAATTTACCGCAGGCTTGGTAAAAGCGGTATCCCGCGTTCACGGGGGGCGCCGCGCTTTAGGGAGCACTGCCCTGCAAAGTGCTCAGGGCAATTGCAGGGTTACAACGGTCCCGTCCGCACCGCTGTCCACGCGCACGTTTCCGCCCAGTGCCCGCGCCCGCTCACGCATGTTGCGCAGGCCGAAGCTTCCCTCGCGGTCGCTGGCCCCACCATGCCCCGCATCGCGCACGAAGATGCGTCGCCCCTCTCTGTCTGTGTCGATGCGCACCCGGCGTGCGCCCGAATGGCGGGCAGCGTTCATGACAGCTTCCTGCAGGATTTGCAGCACATGCATGATGTGCGCCGACCGCAGCCAGGCCATGGTCGGCAGGTCCGCAACGTCGCACTCGAGCGCAACGCCCAGCGCGCGCGCCTGCCGTTGCAACTGCGGCAGAAAGCTGGCGATGCCGGCGGCCAGGTCCCCATCAAAATCATTCAGCGCGACGACGACCAGGCGCAAATCGCCCAGGGCCGCACGCAGGCTGACCTCGAGCTCGCTTGCGGCGTCGATCTCGTCCGAGCTGCACAGCGCCAGGGCCGAGGCCAGGCGGTTGCCGACGCCATCGTGCAGGTCCCGCATCAAGCGCTCGCGCTCGGTCTGCAGCATCGTTTGCTGCTCCTGCAGGTGGCGCTGGTTCAGTGACTCGGTCAGCAGCACCCTGGCCGAATGCAGTTCCTGTTCCAGTCGGCGGTTGGCGTCGTTCAATGCGTCCATGGTGCCGCCCCATTCGCGGATGAGCAGCACGCCGAAGACAATCAAAGTGGCAAACATCATGTGGGTGCTGTTGCCAAAGAACAGCAGGCCACCGCCGGGACCGGAAATGAACCTGAATTCGAAAACCAGGACGATGGCCACAATCGCGCCGAGGCCGAGCAGCACACGGGCGGGCACGGAGCGTCCCTTGGTCGCTGCGGGCAGCGCGATCCAGACGCTGAGCAGCAAGCAGGCGGCGGAGAACGGTATCGCAAACGCCATCGAATAGCGCACGCGGATGGCATCGGGCACGAGCAGCGTCGCCGCGACGAAGAGCAGCGAGAACGGCAACGTGTACCACATGCGGCGCTGCAGTGCCGGCTGCACAAAGGCCGCCACCAGTGTAGGCAGCAGACTGACTTGCAGGATCGACATGCTGCCCGCGAACTTGAGCCAGTGCGACCCCAGGGCTACGGTGGGCGACAGCAGCAGCGGCAGCTTGCAGCAATTGAGCAGCAGCAGTGCGCTCAACGGCAGGTAGGCCCGCTGGTAGCGTCGGCTGCTCCACAGGCCGAGCAAGACGCCCCCTAAGAGCAGCGATGCGCCCATGACGACGAAGGGCAGTGCTTCAAGCGTGAACCATGCGGCTGCGTAATAGTTGCGCAACTGCGCTTCGCTGCCAATGCTGACGCTCGGTCCGCCCGTTTGCGCAAGGGCGAATCCGCCGGTCTCCATCACCAACAGGTTTTCGCCCGGTTGCAGCAGCGCGGCAAAGATGCGCCGCATCACCGGCACCGGGCGCGTCAGCACATAGGGCCCGCCCGCGGTGACGCGGCTGTAGATTTCGGTGCCGTTGAGGGTCAGCCGCGCATTCGGCGAGGTAGAGACAAAGTAGACGGCGAAGTCCTGGGGCGGCGCGCCGGCAAGGTCCAGCCGATAAGAAAACATCGCCCGATTGGAATTGGCTGCGTTCGGCAAGGCCAGCGCTGGGAGGGTGAGTTGCGCCGGTGGATCGGGGATGATCCAACGCGGTGGTATGCCGATTAGCAGCAAGCTTGCGGCCAAAAGGGCCCAGCGCAGCGTGCGCCGCGCCGCGGCCAGGCCCTCTCGCAGTCCTACCGGAATCATGGAGAGAGCAACTGCCTGCTGACGCCCTCGAAGACGGCACCGCCACGCGAGCTCACGTTGAACTTCTGGTAGATGCGCTTGACGTGATCGCCAACAGTATGGGCCGAAATTCCGAGTCGGACACCGATGTCGGAATTCGTGAGGCCTTTGGCGATGTAGGTCAGCACCTCCAGTTCGCGTGGCGTTAGAGCCTCCTGGCCGGGCGGCAAAGGTGCGAGCTTTTCGTCGGACTGAACTTCTCTGATGAGGTGCAGCGCGATGGCCGGCGAGAGGCTCGCGCGACCGGTGATGAGGTCGCGAATCGCGATTTCGAGTTCGTCCGGAAAATCGTCCTTTAACACGTAGCCGCTGGCCCCCGCGCGGATCGCGGCGACCACACTGGACGCATCGGAAAGGACGGAGATCACCATGATCTTTGTGGCGGGAAGGCTGTCGCGTACCTCGCGGATCAGTGTGAGTCCATGGCCGTCCGGAAGCTTCAAATCCGTGATGACAAGGTCGGGACGCAGTCTTGCGCAGGCCTCGCGCGCGGCGGCCAGCGACTCGACCGCGCCGAGCAATCGGAACCCGGCCATGTTTTCGACAACACGGGCCAAGCGGCGAAGCACGGCCGGCTCGTCTTCGAGCAGCACTACACCTAGTGCGTCTGTCATTTCATTCTGAGTAATTGTTGGACTGCTACTTTACGCCGGGGATCGGGCCTGCGCTGACACGAAGATGATACGCGGCGCAAATCCGGCTGCCTACCCCCGTGAACACGGGATACCGCTCGCATCAGTCGCGCGATAAAGTTGCCAACGAAACAACACAGAGAGGCGGAAGGTGCTTACATTGCAGCAGCAAATGGTCGAACTATTCGAGCGCCATGTAGGCGCGGAACTCGCGGGCGACCTTGACACCACGATGGCCACCATGGGGGCGAACCCGCACCTCAACCATGTCCCGACGATGGCGGGCGGCGTTGGGCGTGGTGGCGTCCACGCGTTCTATCGTGACCACTTGGTCGGCAAGTTCTTTCCGCCCGACGTGAAAATGGTGGGCGTGTCGCGCACCGTCGGCGAGGACCGCATCGTCGAGGAATTGTTCATCAGCTTCACCCACACCACGGTCATCGACTGGCTGCTGCCTGGTGTCGCGCCTACCGGCAAGTGGGTCGAACTAGCGGTAGCGGTGGTGGTGGGTTTCGCCGACGGAAAGATCTCGCACGAGCACATCTACTGGGATCAGGCGGGTGTGTTGGTGCAGGTGGGTCTGCTCAATCCGGCCGGGCTTCCCGTCACCGGCGGCGAGAGTGCGCGCAAGGTGCGCAATCCCGAGCTGCCGCCGCGCGATCGTTATTGACGCTGCCATCAAAGAGCGACCCGCACATCATTTTCTAGTGGAGATCCAATGAAGAACCCGATCCAGCGCGCGCTGCAGCAAACTAGAGCGCCTTATTTTTCGAGCATGCCATGAACGCCGTCGAAGCCCTTCTTACCGAAGCCTTGCCGAACCCGGCAGCGCCCAGCTACATCGTTGGTATGTCCAAGAGCTACCAAGTCGGGGACATCCTGTTTGATGAGGGAGCCGTCGGGCGGGAGATGTTCATCGTGCTGGGTGGTGAGGTACGCATCGACCGCGCTTGCGGCGACACGCGCATGCATCTGGGGACATTCAGGCCGGGAGATTTTTTCGGCGAAATGGCTCTCGTGGAAAGCGGTGCGCGCACAGGCAGGGCAACGGTCCACGAAGACCAGACTAGGTTGGTGGCCGTGAACCAGGCACGCTTTGTTTATTTGGTAAGTCAGCAACCGGCGTTTGCATTGAGCATCATGCGCGCCATGGGCAAGCGGGTTGAGGAAATGAATCTGCGTCTGGCAGAGATGGGCGTGGCGGCAGTTGAAGGGGCGACGCTATGAACACGAATCTGGTGCGGGAAGTGGCTACAGGCGTGTTTCAGATACTGGGCCGCAAGCGGGCTGCACACATCTATGTCGTCAAGGGGCGGCGGCGTACCGTGATGATCGACAGCGGGCTGCCGACGACCTTTGATCTGACTACGGCGGCCCTGACCGAACTGGGGCTGAACGTCAATGACATTGACCTGGTATTGCTGACCCATGAGCATCTTGACCACGCCGGCGGTGCTGCTCTGATGCCCAAGTCTTGCCTGATGGCAGCCCATAGGCTGGCGGCCAACAAGCTGGCATTGAAGGACGAGTTTTCCCTGATGAACCAGGCCTTGTCGGTGGCCATCGACCATTTTGAATTTGATATGAGTCTGGAGCAGGGCTCGATGGTCGATACCGGGGACCACCAGCTGGAAATAATCCATACGCCGGGACATTGTTCGGGGGCCATCTGTATTTATGAGCACCGCAGCCGCGTGATGTTCACCGCCGACACCATCATGGCCAACGGCATTGTGGGCGGACTTGTGGGCTCCGGAAATATCAGCGACTACCTGAATTCGCTGCGGCGCTTGCGTTCCTGGAATACCAGTCTGCTACTACCTGGGCACGGAACCAATAGCACGGATATGACCGGTAGCTTGGACATCGGCATTGACCGGCTGGAGACCCTATTGCGCGAATCGCGCGAAGTATTCAACGCCATGAACGATTCGGAGCACAGCTTTGATAGCTATATGCGCGCCTTGCGAGACCTGAACGTCAAATAGTCAGACCTGATGAAGTTTCAATTGAACCGAATCGCCATTGCAGCACTGGGTCTTGTCGTGTCGGGCACCTTTGCCCAGTCTGTGGTGACCATCGCCCATGTGGGCCCCACCAGTGGTGCCATCGCCCACCTGGGCAAGGACAACGAAAACGGTGCCATCATGGCCGTTGAAGAACTCAATGCCGCTGGCGTCAGCATCGGCGGCAAGAAGGTCACCCTCAAGCTGATGACCGAAGACGATGCGGCAGACCCCAAGCAAGGCACGGCCGTTGCGCAAAAGCTGGTGGATGCCAAGGTTTCCGGCGTGATCGGTCACCTGAACTCGGGCACCACCATCCCCGCTTCCAGGATATACAGCGACGCTGGCATTCCCCAGATTTCGGCTTCCTCCACCAACCCCAAGTACACCCGCCAAGGCTTCAAGACCACCTTCCGCGTGGTGGCAGATGACACCCAACTGGGTGGCAGCCTGGGCCGCTATGCCGTCAACTCCCTCAAGGCCAAGACCGTGGCTGTGATCGACGACCGTACTGCTTACGGCCAAGGCCTTGCCGAAGAGTTCAGTAAGGCAGTGACCGGTGCTGGCGGCAAAGTGGTTGACCAGGAGTTCACCACGGACAGTGCTGTCGACTTCAGCGCTATCCTGACCACCATCAAGGGCAAGAAGGCTGACGTGGTGTTCTTCGGAGGCATGGATGCAGTGGCCGGCCCGATGCTGCGCCAGATGAAGTCTCTGGGCATCAAGGCGAAGTTCATGGGCGGCGGTGGCATTTGCGTCACGGAACTGGTGAAGCTGGCTGGTGACGTCATCACCGACAACCAAGTCTATTGTGCGGAACCCGGTGGCGTTGAAGGCAAGAACAAGGCTGGATTGGAAGCCTTCAAGACCAAGTTCAAGGCCAAGTTTGGCACCGAAGTGCAGGCCTACGCTCCCTACGTGTACGACAGTTTGAAGCTGATGGTTGCTGCCATGGTCAAGGCCGGCACTTCCGACCCCGCCAAGTACCTGCCCACACTAGCAGCCACCAAGGCCTACCAAGGCGTGACCGGCCCCATCTCCTTTGACAAAAAGGGCGACATCAAGGGCGGCGCCCTGACGCTGAAGACCGTCAAGGGCGGCAAGCTGGAAGATATCGCTGTCATTCGATAGCGCAAGTTAGGCGACTGCCTTACCATCGCGCTTTTTCCAGGACGAATGATTTGGCCTTTACCCACACATTGGCAGGACGGGTTCACCGCTTTGACGATCTGAAGTCACTATTGGCCATAGCGACCCCTGAACGCTCAGGCGACCAGTTGGCCGGAATTGCTGCAGAATCCGAGGAGCAGCGAATGGCGGCAAGGTTTGCACTGGCAGAGCTTCCGCTGCAAGTCTTTTTGCGTCAGCCGGTCATCCCCTACGAGGAGGATGAGGTCACGCGTTTGATCATCGATACGCATGACGCGCAAGCTTTCGCATCGGTCGCCCACCTGACTGTGGGTGCGTTCCGCGACTGGCTGTTGTCGAACGCCACAACTTCGGAGACCTTGACTTCGTTGGCCCCCGGACTGACACCCGAAATGGTCGCCGCGGTGAGCAAGCTGATGCGCAACCAGGACCTGATCCTGGTTGCGCGCAAGTGCCGTGTCATCACCCGGTTTCGCAACACCATCGGTTTGCCTGGCCGACTTGCCGTGCGCTTGCAGCCGAACCACCCCACCGATGACAGCCGTGGCATTGCGGCGTCGATCCTGGATGGTCTCCTCTATGGCTGTGGTGATGCCGTGATTGGAATCAACCCGGCTAGCGACAACATCCATAGGCTCACTTCACTGCTTGCCATGCTGGCGGACTTGATTGAGTGCTACGAAATCCCGACCCAAAGCTGCGTTTTGACGCATGTGACCAATACCTTGCGCATGATCGAGGCTGGTGCGCCGGTGGACCTGGTATTCCAGTCAGTGGCCGGAACCGAAAAAGCCAATGCCAGCTTCGGCATCAACCTTGCACTCTTGCGCGAAGCGCAAGACGCTGCTTTGTCTCTACAACGCGGCACCGTGGGAAGCAATGTGATGTATTTCGAAACGGGTCAAGGTTCGGCCCTGTCGTCTGGCGCACATTACGGCGTGGACCAGCAGACTTGCGAAGCGCGGGCCTATGCAGTGGCACGCGCGTTCAATCCGCTGCTGACCAATACTGTGGTGGGCTTTATTGGCCCGGAGTATTTGTACAACGGCCGACAAATCATCCGGGCTGGGCTGGAAGACCACTTCTGCGGCAAGCTGCTTGGCCTTCCCATGGGCTGCGACATCTGTTACACGAATCACACCGAGACCGACTCTGATGACATGGACAGCCTCATGACGCTGCTCGGCACGGCCGGGGTGAACTTTACGATGGGGGTTCCAGGCGCTGACGACATCATGCTGAACTACCAAAGCACATCGTTTCACGACGCGCTTTACCTGCGCGAAGTTCTGGGCCTGCGGCATGCACCCGAGTTTGAAGCGTGGCTGCAGCGCATGGGGCTCCTGGACACATCAGGACGGCTGCTCCCAGCCACACTGCGCCACCCGCTCCTGGGTAGCATACAAGCAGGCCTATGAATAGCATGACCCCACCCGATCCATGGACTGAATTGCGCACACATACCCATGCGCGGATTGCACTGGGTCGCAGCGGCGCCAGCCTGCCGACGGGGGAGTTGCTGCGCTTTGGCGCCGCCCATGCCCAGGCACGCGATGCCGTGCACCTGCCGTTCGACGCCCGCACCATTCAGCAAAATCTGATGGCGCACGGATTCGAGACGATCGAAGTGGAGAGTGCTGCAGTGGACCGCGCCACTTACCTGCGCCGACCCGACTTCGGGCGGCGCTTGTCGGCCCGAAGCCGAGCGCTGCTGAACTCGCTCAAGACGCAGGCTTGCGATGTCTTGTTTGTGATCGGAGACGGGCTGTCGTCCAAGGCCGTGCATCGCAATGCCCAGGAACTGTTGCTGGAACTGCGGCCGCGTCTGGAGGTGGCCGGGCTGCGGATTGGACCGGTTGTACTGGCACATCAGGCACGTGTCGCGCTCGCTGACGAAATTGGCGAGCTGCTACCCAGCCGCCTTGTTCTCATGCTATTGGGTGAGCGTCCGGGATTGTCCTCGTCCGACAGTCTGGGCGCTTACCTGACCTGGGAGCCACGCGTCGGGCGCAGTGATGCTGAACGCAACTGTGTATCGAACATCCGACCCGATGGGTTGGCAGTTACCGAAGCGGCCGTCAAACTGGCTTGGCTTGCCATGGCGGCACGGCAACTTGGGGCCACTGGGGTGCAACTAAAAGACGACAGCGACCTGGTTTTTCCCAGCATCATAGGTAATTGAGGACGCAATGGCCTTGATCGCCGACGAGGCACAGCACGCCGTTGCCGGGGTAAGAAAGTGTCGATATCGCTGCACATGAGCAGTCCAGAATCTGGACTGGAAATTTCCCTGTGAACGACTGCAGTGGAGAACTTGGCTTGTCCAATGTCAGCAATGGAGTAGCGGGGCGCGCCGACTGCTTGTGGTCGAGTCCGGGCGCCCACTTTGACGGATTGCGCATCCTATTGAGTCACTCGATGCTATGTTGTCAAAGACGGCAATCGGGCAAGCAAATCGATTTCCTCTAAGTTCGGTCAGCTTTGATGATGGGCCAATGCGGCTCATAGTCGAAACCCTTCGGTTTCTCTATTTGGCTGATTGGCCCCCGCAGGAAGCGTGCCTGTATAAGATGGGGCCTGGGTTCGAAAGTCAACGGTAGGGTGCAAGTGTGATGGACCGGTTTACCATTACGTTGAACGCCATGCCTGGGCGCACCTGTAGCGTCGGCGAAATATTCAAGCTTTTTTGCAGAATTTTTGAACTGACATCACTCAAAGAGTTTACGGCTGCTGCAGATGCTTGAGCGGTACCCGATGGGGTATTGAACACACCTTGGTTTTGAGGTTGAGACTGCTGCGCGGCAACACCCAAGAGCGATACCAATAGAGCTGATGACCAAGTTCGCCCAAAATGGTTGTTTACTTGATCTTCAATGCCGGACTGGCCTTGACCGTCTGCTGCTGACATCCCACGTAAGGCGATGCGCGATCCATTCGGGAAAATCAATTCATCCCACGCCGCCAGTACCCTCGATTGCCCATAAACGATATCAGCCGAATACCTGCCAACTAGGCGAGAGCCCTGCGGGATTAAAACAGCACCTGGATCATTGGTGGCATACACCGTTTGGCGTGTCTGTGCCACGATCGTTCCGGGCAAATCCGAGTTAATGCCCGACAGCATGACTGCTGGAATCACAGAACCAGCGGTCAATTCAAACTCACCCATTTGGTGTTTGATCAGCTCTGGCAAATACCCGTTGTCAGCTGCTTCCTTCAAAAATGCCTTGTTGCGCGCTTGGGCTGCGACTACAGCGTCTTGTGATGAAACTCCTGCAGTCTGAGTGGCCGCGAGATTTCCTGGGGCTGCGCCGCTACCCACTGGAATAGTAGGCAGATTCGCCGTACGCGTGCTCTCAGTCACTGCTGACATACGCGCATTTGTGGCCCGCACGGTTGCTGCCGAAAGCCGTTGACTCAGACTTTCTGGTAGGCCATCTCCGTCAGAAGCAATACCTTGAGGTCCCGATTTTGTGGCAAGTGCACTGCCACCTTTGCTCATTTCCGCTGTTTCAGCGGAATCGGATGCCATGATGGACCCTTGAATACGCTCGTATTTGCGTTTGTGCAGCCACAGCCGGTGCGCTTCAGCAGGAGAGGGGGGGGATGACGTGCTGGCCATGGCGTTGGCTTGTTGGGCGGCAGCTGCACTGTTCTTTTGGACAGATGAGCGGGTTGTCAATGGCCCGGTTTGCCGTCCATCGGTGGTCGTTGCCGTGGGCTGATTGGTGGTGGCGGTAGTGGTAGCGGCCGAGTTGGCAGCGGCAACACGGCGTTGGATGTCGTCCGCACTTTCTTTGTAGGGCGCAGCTTGACCTGGCGCATCTCCTGCAGTCATTTGCTTTTTCGGCTCAGAGCTGTTGCCGCTCTTGCCGCTGATCATGATGCCAATCAAAATCGCTGACGCTACTGCGGACGCTCCCCCCAATAACAAGAATTGCCCCTTTTTGGAAAGTCGTTTGGTGCCGGGCGGAGAGGCATGGATTTCGAGCGGTTGCTTCGGACCGTCAATGGCGGGTGCTTCACCATCTTCGGTATTGCCGCTCTCGGTGTTTGTGCCGAATTTCAAACTCATTTGGCACCCCAGTTAAAGAAACCGGTCTGCACGGTTTTCTCACATTTGACAGTTTGCGTATGTTCGCCCACGCCCAGCACCAGACTGAGCTTGGCAGGCTTGCCGTCAATGATGTAGTACCCGTTGACCAACCTGGAATTGAGTAGCTCGGTTTCATTGTTTGTGACATTGAACACTGCGGGTGCGTCGCGTGTGGATGCGCCAGGCGGGAGCTGGATGAAGGTGTGCGTGTCGTTCGCAAAGACGCGGGCGGGTTTGAATGTCGCGTCACCGATGCAGCTGTAGCCAAAATCCAAAGTGGACGGATCCAGCTTGCCAACCGATTTGTCAGCGACCACGCGTTGCGCTTTGGCTTGTTCTGCGGCAAGTTTTTCGGCGTTAATGGACGCTTCCAACTCAGCCTTTTGCCGGGCAGTTGCCTGTGCTTCTGCGCTCAGATCGCGGGTCATGGTCGCCGGGTCATACCAGGTCACCATGGGTGTGTACTCGATCTTGCTGGATACCAGGTGCATGTAGTAAACACGACCTTTGTCCGTTGTTACAACCAGGTTCGTCGAAAGACCTGCCTGGGTAGGCTTGATCATCATTATCGGTTTGTTTGCGGCCGTCGCGCTTTGCAAGAGCCAGCGCACCGTGTCACCAATGGAAATGCTGGTTACGGCCTCACTGTCCTGCAAAGCGATAGTGCATACGTGCAGCGGGGCACAAGTCACGGTTGGTCGGGAATATCCATAGGGATATTCGACAGCACCACTGGCACCGACCAATGCTTCAGCAACTCCTGTTTGTTCCCAGCGTTGGGCTGCTGCAAGCCTCGCAGCATCCAGAGGAGATAGCTTGCCAGGTTGAACTTTGGCGGTGGGAGACATGGGCACAGGTGCGCCGACATCCGGCGATAGAGATATTCCTTGCGTTGCTGGAGTGGGTGGCAACGTAACGGATTCAACGGATGAGACGCCTTGTGCAAGTGCCATGGTGCACATGGAGACTAAGTAGAGGGAGAAGGAGATTTTTTTCATGGTGTTGGCTTTCACAGCGCTTCTTTGGTCCAGGAGATGGATTTGACGTAGATACCAAACGGATTCCAAAGTGCGACCTTCTGGTTCTCTGCCAGCATTGCATCAACTCCGACCGTAATGACGGCCTTCCATCGTTCTGCAACGGCAGTCGTTCCAGGTTTGGCCTTGGTTTCCAGCCAAGACACTTGGTAGGTTTCCCCGCCTTGGGGGATGACGGAAGAAATATCGACGCGGGTAACCGAGCCATCGACAGAGAACGGGGAGTTCTCTTTGAAGAAGTCGTTGAGAAAGCCAGCAACGTCACGACCGGCCATGGCATACACCCGGTTGATCGAGACCTGCTGGGCCACGGCATCGGGCAACATGGTTCGCACGTCTTTGATGAAGGCCGCCAACTGGGCGATCATCAATCGTTTGTCGAAATCTGCTTTTGCGATGGCAGCGGGCCGTGCCACCGCGACTGGGGAGCCGAGTTGGTCTGTGACCACCACAAAAGGCTGGATCTTGGATTGGGATCCCACGTATGCAATGCCCACAACCGCTACCACTGCGACGGCCAAGGAACCTGCGGCCATCATTTGCCAATTGCGTGCCCGTGAAATCAATCCCCCGTAGCGCTCATCCCACTCCTGTCGGGCGTTGAGGTAGGGATTTTGTTTTGACATGCAATCGTCCTTTGTGTGCTGTTGCCAATTACCGTTCAGGCGCAAACAACTCAAAGGAGCGAGCACGTATCCAGGGTCAACCTTTGCAGATCACGAATCCAAACCAATGCGCAGTCCCGGTGCATGACCCATATGGCCATCATTCACCCAGTGCGGCTTGCGACGGTCCGCCGCATATTGCAAACGTTTGGAGAATGCATTCAACTTGTCTGCCACGGAGCCCGGTTGATGTTTGTAGTCGGCTTCAAATCGCTGCTGTGCAGATCGGGCATCGTGCTGGTTTGCAGACATGCCGCCTGTCTCATTGCTTGTTTGATTGCTTCCGTCAGCTCTACCGTTTACTGCTTTGGAAGATGGATCAAAGCGTGGGTCGACAAATCCAGGGACTTTGGTTTCGCCATTAGCCACGGGTTCGGTTGACTGACTTTGCCAACTTGGCGATATGGCTGAAGACGGGGCGGGTGCTGCGTTGTTGTTTGTGTTTCCACCACCTCCCAGACTTTGCGAATTACTGACCTGGCCAGTACCGATGGCGCTGCTTGTTGCGCCTACCGCATTACTTTTCATGCCTGTGCTGGTCTGCGGCGATGTGCTCGGGACCATGACGCCACCGATACCGCCCGCGTAACTAGATGCGGATGCACCACCGGAAATTGCGCCGACTGCCTTTTGAATGGGCAATAGCGCCCCCAAAGCGCCACCGGTAATCCCAAGGGCGCGGGCGCCGGCAGCACTGGCTGTTAGCCCAGCAGCAACCGGGGCACCACCGACCATGCCTGCAGCCGTGCCCGCACTTTGCAAGGACATTGCCACTGTGCCATTGAGCATGGCTCCAGCCAATCCGGGAGCCATGTACCCTGTCACACCATAAAACAGCGAAGCTCCCCCGATGCCCAAATAGTCGCCAAAGCTAGGACCTTCAGGGTGCGCGGCGTAGGAGGCTGCAATGGTGTCCTTCATGGCCTGCGTAAAGCTGTCGCCGAAGCCGATGATCAAATAAATGGTGAACAGCTTGACGCCGATGGAAATGGCGTAGCCGAAGTATTTTTCTGAAAGGTTGTGCGTCCATCGCGACCCAGAGAATCCCAGCATGATCGCGCCGCCGCCGATGATCAGGTAGGACTCCACCAGCGTGATAAGCAGTTGGACCGCAATCAGACCATAGCCCAGGATGATGAAGACGGATGCCACGCCCACAATGATGGAACTCAACATGAACTTGCCCAGGCCCTGGCCGGAGCTTGTCAAGGTGTTGATGATCATGTCACCGGTAGTGGGCGCTGCATCGTTTGAAAACTGCATCAGGCTGGACGCCACCTGCAGCCCTTGATCAAACACGGCCGACGGGGACAAAACCGTCGTTCCCCCCACGCCAGCGCCTGCTGTCTTGAATGAGTCGATGATGGCAGGGATCCAAGTGGGTGCTTTGATCAGAACCATGGCGAAAAACGAGAGGGACATGACCTTGAATAAGGTTACCACCATGATCTCGGAGAGCTCGGATTTTTTGAGTGTCAGCTGGATCGAGGACCAGGCGAATTCGATGGCCGCCAAACCAAAGAACAGGGTTTTGGCATACCCCAATGCACTTGACATCCAGCCACCCGAAGCGGCCTGGACTTGACTGACCAGCGTATCCATCATGCCAGCGGCATTCGCCCACTGGGATTGACAGCAAAGTAGCAAAAGTACGATGACGCGCATCGTCAGTACACCGATCAGTACTTACCGGAGTGATCGCGAAAGAAATTGCGATACAGCAGCTCGTCTTGGTACTTTTCGTTTTCCTGCTTCGCCACCGCATTCAGGCGGGCCTGCTCCGCCGCAATGATGGTGCCGTGCAGCGCCTGGGTTTCATTCACCATGATGCCCGCAATCTGATTGCCGGCCTGGATCGCCTGTAAGCGCCCCGCTGCAGACTGCGATGCAAACTGAATCTGTTGCAAGGCGGTCTGGGTGGATGAAAAATTGTTGGCGTTGAAGCCCAGTTGCTGGAGGGCGGCTCCGATTTGGTTGTTCAAACCCCGGTTCCAATTCACCAGATTCTGTTGATGATTGGCGAGCAAATTTCCATTGCCGAACGTGGTTTGCATGTTCGAGATGGAGTTGACCGTCGCGTTCACAATTCCCTGTGTGTTCTGAATCGTGCTGACCAGAGACGTCAATCGTCCGACAATGCCGTTCCACGCCTGAATCGGTATGCCCACCGTATTCTGGTACAGGTTTTGGTACATCTGAATTTGCTGCTGGAGTTGCTGCAAATTGCTGGAGTAGATGTTGACCAATTCCGCGTTGTTCATCCACTGCGTGGACT
>JBEEJZ010000081.1:0-28180 GCA_041168905.1 Pseudomonadota bacterium
ATGGAATCTCTATTCGTCTCCACCGGAGTGGTCGCCCTTGCAGAAATTGGCGACAAGACTCAGCTTCTGGCTTTCATCCTGGCTGCGCGCTTCAAAAAGCCAGTCCCGATCATCCTGGGTATTCTGGTTGCCACCATCGTGAATCACGGCCTTGCAGGGGCACTGGGCGCATGGATCACCAGTGCCGTCACACCTGAAGTCTTGCGCTGGGTGCTTGGTCTCTCGTTCATCGGCATGGCCGTCTGGACGATGATCCCCGACAAGATCGAGGAAGAAGAAACCCAGGTCGCCAAGCGTTTCGGTGTTTTTGGCGCAACGCTCATCACCTTCTTCCTGGCAGAGATGGGTGACAAGACCCAGATCGCCACCGTGGCCATGGCCGCTCACTACGCATCGCCCTTGTTGGTGGTAACAGGCACGACGCTGGGCATGCTGATTGCCGATGTGCCAGCCGTGTTCGTCGGCGATAAGTTGGCAGCGCGGATACCGATGAAGCTGGTTCATTCGATCGCAGCAGCCATTTTTGCCATTCTGGGCATCGCCACCTTGCTAGGTGCGGGTTCCAGACTTGGATTTTGAGGTAGGCCCGCATGCATAACAAAAACCTTGAGCGCTGGGTGCACGATCACGTTTTCGACGCCGGCAGCGACCTGGCTGAACGAAGCACGCGCATCGTGATGTGGATCACCGCCGCCATGATGGTGGTGGAAGTTATCGCGGGCTGGTGGTTCAACTCCATGGCCCTGCTGGCTGATGGATGGCACATGAGCTCGCACGCCGTGGCCATTGGCCTTTCAACATGGGCTTATGCGACCGCTCGTAAATATTCCAGAGACCCCAGATTCGCGTTTGGAACCTGGAAGATTGAAATCCTGGGCGGGTTCGCCAGTGCGATCTTCCTGCTTGGCGTCGCGGTGGCGATGCTGGTGGGATCCGTACAGCGGATCATCACGCCCGAGCCCATTCAGTACCAGGAAGCGATGGTGATTGCCGTTCTGGGGCTGCTGGTCAACGTCGTTTGCGCGGCCATACTGGGGAAGGCCCATCACCACGACCATGGCCACGGACATGGACATGGACATTCACACGATCACCACGGTCACGATCAAGTACATGACCATGGACACCATCATGACCTCAACCTGAAGTCCGCCTATCTGCATGTGATTGCTGACGCGGCCACCTCCGTCCTCGCCATCATGGCCTTGTTTGGGGGATGGATCTACGGCTGGTCCTGGCTGGACCCGGTCATGGGCATCGTCGGTGCAGTGCTGGTGGCCGCGTGGGCCAAAGGACTCATCGCCGACACAAGCAAGGTGCTGCTGGATCGTGAGATGGATCATCCCGTGGTGGATGAAATTCGAGAGGTGGTTGAATCCGGTGCCGGCGCATGGCAGACCCGGATCACCGATCTGCACGTCTGGCGTGTGGGTAAAAAGGTCTATTCGTGTGCAATGACCCTGGTCACTCACGATCCGAACCTGACCCCTAATGTCGTTCGCGAATGGCTATCGGTGCACGAAGATATCGTGCACTCCACCATCGAAATTCATCGCTGCCCTGGCTGATGAGCGTTTAGATAAGTCCCAGAGCAGTATCTGGGCAAGGTGACCCTTGACGCGAGACTTGGCGGACTGCCCGAGAGCACGATGGTGAGTTGGAGGGCAAATCCCAACTTCTGTGGACCAACGGTCTGCTGCCGTGGTCGTTTGATGGCAATGGCCCATCCCAAAACTGGGCCCCAGAGACACGGGTGCGTGTGCTGACACCACTGTCGTTCGTCAATGCGTTCGCTACAGGTTTAGTGCCTTTGGTGCACTTCACGGCTGGGTAGAGCAAGTGAAGCCATCGGCACCTTCGACCAACCTCCGTACGCAAGTCAACGTCGCTGATGCAGCGTTAGCTGAGATACACCACACCACCATTGAGGTTCGCAAGGGGCCAGAACCGGAAGTTCAGGAGGTCGCAGCAGAATCGGGCGGACAGGCCTGCTCGAGATGGTATTGACTAAGCAATAATTCAGAGTAGTTAGAAACTCGTTCTACAGATGAGAAGGATTTGAGATGGCAAAACTACACGATTTCGTTTCATCGATTATTTGGACTGGAAACCGTGGAGAAGGAACCCGCGCTTACAAAGGCTACGACAGGACCTGGGATATTGCTTTGCCCGGCAAGGACATCATTCATTGTTCGAACGATCCTCTACTCGGTGGCGATCCGGCCAAGATGAATCCTGAAGATCTCCTTATTTCGGCTTTGTCCGCATGCCATATGCTTTGGTATTTACATCTTGCTAGCAATGCTGGCATCGTTGTTACAGACTACCGTGACGATCCGATTGGCCATGGCGAGACTCTTCCGAATGGAGCAGGACGGTTTCTTGCAGCAGTTCTCCGTCCGAAAATTTCGGTGCAAGAAGGTGCAGATTTGGGATTTGCTGCCGAACTTCACCATAAAGTTCATGACTTTTGCTTTATTGCACGATCAGTTAATTTCCCTGTGAGCTACGAACCAACTTTCAATGTGGTCGCCCGATAAGCCTTCACGAATAACGCCTTTCAAGGTCTGCTTTGGGTCGGATGCCGCCATTTAGGTTGGCAGAACTTATACCTGCAATGTGCCTGAATCTGCCGATAGTGACCGCAGAGCTGACGGGCCCACGAGCAGGAGTTGCGCCCCATCCGTCAGAGCTTCGTGCAGGATGCGTCCCAAAGGTGTCTTTTCTGCAAAAACGGTGCCTGCCCGACCTTGGCCGCCGCTGCTTTGCGGGCCTGGTTGGCCAGCACCACCGCAAGCACGATGGCGGGTGACCCCATCAAGGCCATGGCGGCAGCCATGTGACCGCCAAAGCTGATGTCATGGGTGTCAAGGTATTGCACCGCAGTGATGAAGGTGACTGCGCTAACCGACCCATAAGTGGCTGCAATTGCTGCTGCGTCAAAACCATTGAGGCATCTGCGCAAAACGAGATATCCGAGCAGCGGTACCAGTGTGGCCATGCACACCGCGGCGCCTAGGCTGATCAGCACCTCGGCCGTCAGGCCAGACTTGGCGAGTGCAAATCCGCCTTTCAGGCCCAGTGCCATCAACAAATACAAAGACAGAAACCGCGATATGGGCTGAGGTATTTCCAGATTTGACTTCAGCGTACCCGCCAAGATGCCAAAAACAAAGAAAAGGATGGCGGGGTCGAAGAAGCTTTGCATCCGGGAACCTTATGTTTCAGTCGAAGATTTCGTCGAGCCAGGATTTCTTGCGGGCCTTGTAATGGCCCTGTGCTGGGCGGAAGCCGGAGTCGTCAAAGTCAGGCCGCTCGCGATGGCGTGGCGACGGTGCGGGCGGCGGTGCCAGATTGGCTGCCGCGCGCTCCAGCAATTTGTCTAGCTCGCCCCGGTCGAGCCAGATGCCTCGGCAGGCAGGGCAGTAATCAATTTCGACCCCCTGACGATCGCTGAGCACCAAGGTGGTGTCGGGGCAGTTAGGACATTTCATGGTAGGTGCTTTCATGAGAAGTTAGTCGTTTGACCCACCGATGCCAAAGAGACTCAAGAGGCTGGTGAACAAATTGAAGACCGATACATAGAGACTCACAGTGGCCATGACGTAGTTCGTCTCACCGCCGTTCACAATGCGACTGGTTTCAAACAGAATGAGCCCCGCCGATAGCAAGGCCACCATGGCTGATACTGCCAAACCCAGGGCGGGCAACTGCAGCACCATGGCTGCAACACCGGCAATCAGCGCAATAACCATGCCGACGAACAAGAAACCACCCATGAAACTGAAGTCGCGCCGAGTCAACAGGACGTAGCTGGAAAGCGCCAAAAAGGTTGCACCCGTGGCAGCCAGGGCTAGCGCGACAGTTTGAGCTCCGCCCGGCAAGGCCAACGAATGTGTGAGCAGCGGTCCCAGTGTGTACCCCATGAAGCCGGTCAAGGCAAAAACTGCGGGTAGGGCCCAGCCGCTGTTTTGCAGCTTGTGCACTGCGTAAAACAGACCAAAGTAAGCCACCAAGGTCAGGATTAACCCAGGTGCGGGCAGCTTTAGCGTAAGCGTGGCAACGGCCACCCCGGCGCTAAACAGCAAAGTCATCGCCAAGAGTGCGTAGGTGTTGCGTAAAACACGCTTGATGTCGTCCGATTGCAGGTCCAGCGGTGTTGCTGTCCCCACATGGGTGTGGCTGAGGTCACGGCTGGTATTGCCGTGAGTCAAGGTTGCAGGCAAGTTGTTCATGATGAGAGCTCCTTGTTCGAGGTTGAGCGTGTTAGCTGTCCAGGGCAAGTCTTCCGGTGCGACCCCGCACAGGCTTTTGACTGCGTTGCAGGCTCCGTCTGAGTGACCGCGTCGCACGATCGAGCGAGCGATCCAGCGCAGTGCGCCAATCACGCGCCATCGACGCAATCACAACCCTGCCGACGCCCTCGGTGCTTAACTCGACCTGACAGCGTTTGTCTATGCCCCCACGTGGGCCATTCACGTCTGAAAACTGCACCCGGGCGCGTGGCACCAACGCGGTCAGTCGGCGCAGGGCAAATCGAACACGTGCAACGGCTGCGTCTTGCATCCGGCTGCTTTCTGCATCGCGGGATTCAAAAATGACTTGCATACAGATCTCCAATGGGTTGCAGGAGTCACAAGAGTACGAGTCAATCACATCAATAAAAATCAGATAATTTCTTACGAAAGTTCTTAAAAAATCTGAATATCAAAGTGCTCTGCAACTTTTAAAACCTGCATCGCTTTTGGGCCGATGGCGAGGAGGGCTACCTCAGGCCGGCAGCGCACAGGCAGGCAATCGATGTGTGGTGGGTCGGCGCTCAAGTACGTGCACTGGAGCGCTCAATGGAGTTAACACTCTTCAATCTGACAGGGCGTGGCCTGGTTTTGATTGGACCCTGCCCGGTCATCATGAAGCGGGCGGATGGGGCCAGCGGCATGGGCGCGTACGTCCAGCCGCCGGGAGGCCGTAGCCTGGTTTTCAGGCCTTGTTCAGACCTTGGGTTCTGGTTTGGCTGTGCGCACACTCAGCAACATCGTCAAGGCCAGAATGCCCACCACCACGCCCAGCGAGAAGACCACCGGCACCTTGTAGACGTCGATCAGGCACATTTTGGTACCGATGAACACCAGAATCACCGCTAGGCCGTAGTTGAGCAGGTGGAACTTGTTGGCCACAGCAGCCAGCAGGAAGTACATGGCGCGCAAGCCCAGGATGGCGAACACATTGCTGGTCAGCACGATGAATGGGTCGCTGGTAATGGCAAAGATGGCGGGGATGGAGTCCACCGCAAAGATCACGTCAGTGAGTGCGATCAGGCAGATCACCATGAACAGCGGCGTAGCGATTTTTTTGCCGTTTTCCACGGTCCAGAAATTCTCGCCGTCGTAGTCTTTGCTGACCGGCAGCAGTTTGCGCAAGAGCTTGAGTGCGGGGTTATCGTCCAGATCGGGTTCTTTGCCAGCGGCCCACCACATCTTCACGCCGGTCAGTATGAGGAACGCGCCAAACACATACAAAATCCAGTGGAACTCAGCCAGCAACCAGCCGCCTACAAGGATCATGATGGTGCGCAACACAATGGCGCCGATGATGCCGATCATCAGCACCCGCTTCTGAAAGTGCGTGGGCACTGCGAAGTAAGTGAAGATCAGCAGGAAAACAAAGATGTTGTCCACGGCCAGCGACTTTTCAATCAGATAGCCGGTCAGAAATTCGAGCGACTTGGTGTTCGCGACCTCGACCGAGCCGGTGCTGTCCTTGACGGACCACCAGAACAGACCGTTGAACAAGAAGCTGAGCGCAATCCATATCAGTGACCAGTTCAACGCTTCTTTGACGCTGATGTCGTGGGAGCCCTGTTTTTTGAGCACCACAAAGTCGACGAACAGCGACACCAGCACGATGACGCTGAAGGTGGCCCACAGCCAGAGGGGAGCAATTGTTTGCATGGCAAGCTCGCAGGTTGAAGTCAGTCACCCTCAGAGGGTGCGTTGGTTGTGCGGCGACAAGAAGCCGCTGCACATGCGATGCGAAAGTTTATCTTTATAACGGCATGTTTATGCTGAAAATATGGATGAATAACTTCGTAAAAATAGGATGTTTAGAACGGATTTACCTGCTTCTTTCACCTTCGTGGATCCAGCAAACTCCCGCAAATCAAAACAGAAAGGTCGACCGTCATGACAGGCCATCCCAGGCATTGGAGGGATCGCATGCGCACCCTGCTGACCCAGCGGCAAGAGTGGGCATCCCACCCATGGCTTCAGCCGGTTGCCCACCGGTTGCTGGACCCCATGCTGTGGCGACTGCAACATGAATCGGTCGCCCGTGGCGTGGCAGTCGGCATCTTTTGGGCCTTTGTCATTCCCTTTGCGCAAATGGTTGTAGCGGTCATGCACTGCACCTGGTGGCGCGCCAACATACCCGTGGCAGCGGCCATGACGATGATGACTAACCCCTTCACTATCGCTTTCTGGCTCTGGCTGGCCCACCAGCTAGGGTCGGTGGTGCTTGGGGAAACCACCACTGACGCCACACTTGCCTCCGACGGCGCAATCTCTTGGTTAGCGCAATTTGGCTGGCCCACTTTGCTGGGCATGGGTCTGTTCGCCGTCGGTGGGGCGGCGCTGGGTTACCTGGGCGTCAAACTGGTGTGGCGCCTTCGCATCTGGCGCAAGCGGTCCGCTCGTCGTTGAGCACATTGCAGTGTCTGTGCCCTTTGTAGGCGCTGAAGCCCTCTGGGCCTACGGGAGGGGCTGCCTACATTTTCAAAAAGCGCTCTATTGCCGCCTTTGAAGTCAGCCCGTCCGATGGCTCCCAAGTAAAATTCGCCCAGCTCGCAAGAGCTACTCGCTAGGGGTGTTGCCGCACACGTGTTGTGAGGCGACTGAGACAGTCCCTTTGAACCTGATTGAGGTAATCCTCGCGCAGGGAAGCCACTGAGGCCCGTTCGGGTCGATGTTCAGCCTACCTGCCAGACATTTGCTTGGAGCAATGACATGGCAAACAACACATCTTTGAGCGCCGCCTCTGCGGCATTGGAACCCCTGGCAGACTCGCAGCGGGTATTTTCCTGGCATGCGCATGCCTCCCTGTGGTTCAGTCTGGGCGTCGGGCTGTTGGTAATTCAGGTCGGGGCCTACCTCGTGCCTGGTGCCAGCACACGTGATGCCCTGCTGGCAGTGCTTCTGGGCTCGGTGCTGGGTGCGGCCCTGCTGGGTTGGACGGCGCGTCTGGGTTGCAACACGGGCCTGAGCAGCGCGGCCCTCATGAACCGCGCCTTTGGCCGGTCTTTTTCTCGACTGCCGATCATGCTCAATATCGCGCAGTTGATCGGTTGGACCACATTTGAGCTGGTCATCATGCGGGATGGCACGCTGGCCATTTTGCGCACATCCCTGGGCCTGGAGCTGTCTGGCTTTACCGGGGTGCTCTGGGCAACCGTCTTCTGGGGTGTGATCTTGTTGTTGCTGCTGAGCGGCTCCATGACCCAGCTGGTGCGTCGTTTTATTGGACGCTTCGGTCTGCCGCTGGTGGTGGCATCGCTGGTTTGGCTCACCTGGCAATTTGGATCGAAGTTGCAGGCCCAGGGCATGGATGCTTTCTGGAGCCACGCTGGCGATGGCAGCATGGGTACCTTGTCCGCGCTGGATCTGGTCATTGGCATGCCCATCTCCTGGTTGCCTCTGGTGGCCGACTATGCCCGCCACGGCAAGACTGGACGCGGTGCGCTGGGTGGCACCTTTCTGGGCTACGCCATTGCCAACATCTGGTGTTATGCCCTGGGTGTGGTGGTGGCCAGTGTGTCTGCACCGGGAGCGGATCTGGTCGCAATATTGCTGCTGGCTCAAGGGGGCTTGATTGCGCTGAGCCTGGTGCTGATCGACGAGGTCGACAACGCTTATGGCGACATGTACTCGGCGTCTGTTTCTGCGAATACCGTGTTGCCCGCCTGGAGCATGCGGGTTTGGGGGCTGGCGCTGGCTGGTTTGTGCACGGCGCTGGCGCTGGTGTTGCCCATGCACAGCATCGAGCCTTTTCTTCTGATGCTGAGTTCGGTCTTTGTGCCGCTTTATGGCGTGCTGCTGGGGCGACTGTCCGGTGCATCCGGCTCGATTCCACAGGCCCAGCGCGGGGTGTATCCGGTAGCGGCAGTGTTGTGGTTGGCAGGCGTGGCCATGTACCACGGCATGGTGGCTTGGGCGCCGCAATGGGGCGCCACGTTGCCGACCTTGGGTGTGACCTTTGGCTTTGCCTGGCTTACAAGGCCACGCGCTGCATGACCTGTGGGGCGTAGCCGTGGTTGAGCGGGCCACTGCCTTGGCCCGTGCGCACCTTGGCGCCATGCTCCAGCGCGCCCCGCACGAATTGCCGTGCCGACTGCACAGCCTCTTGCAGTGACAGGCCGCGCGCCAAATATGCGGCGATAGCCGATGACAAGGTGCAACCAGTTCCGTGGGTGTTGGCTGTGGCGATGCGCGCGCTGCGCATCCAAAGGGATGGGCCCTCGGTAGTCATCAGCAGGTCGGCGACGGTGTCTCCTTCCAGGTGACCGCCCTTGAGCAACACTGCGCGTGCGCCCATGGCCAGCAGCTGCTGTGCGGCGGCTTCCATGCTGGCTTCGTCTCGCAGCGGCCAGCCGACCAGGTGGGCAGCCTCGTCTAAATTGGGCGTGATGAGGCAGGCCCGGGGGAACATCTCCCGAACCAGCACCTGGACGGCTGCTTGATCGATCAGCACTGCGCCGCTGGTGGCCACCATCACCGGATCGAACACCACCTGCGCCAGCCGATGGCGCTCTATCGCGCCCGCCACGGTGTGCACGGTATCGCTGGCGTGCAGCATGCCTACCTTGACGGCGTCCACGCCGATGTCTTCGACCACGGCGTCGATCTGGTCGGCCAGCATGCTGCACGGGATGCCGTGGATGGACCGTACGCCGGTGGTGTTTTGGGCCGTGAGGGCGGTGATGGCTGTCATGCCAAAGCAGCCCAGTGCTGCCATGGTTTTCAGATCGGCCTGTATGCCTGCGCCGCCACCGCTATCGGAGCCGGCTATGCTCAAAACGCGGGGGTAACGATAAGTCCTTGATTCAGCGTGCATCGCACAAACTCCTGAGGGTTCTGGCCGCCGCCTGAGGGTCGGGAGCCGAACAGATGGCACTCACCACAGCCAGGCTGTCCGCGCCGGCATCCAGTGTCTCGCGTGCGTTGCCAGCATGGATGCCCCCTATGGCCACCAGCGGCAGGTGCGTTTGCTTGCGCACCTCGCGCAGGCCGTTCAGACCCCAGGGCGTGTGGGTGTCCGTTTTGGTGGGGGTGGCAAAGACGGGGCTGACGCCCAGATAGTCCACCGGCAGTTGGCTCGCGAGTGCCACATCGGCAGGTGTTTCGACCGACCATCCGATGAAGACCTCGGGCGGCAGCAGCTGGCGGGCGCTGGCCACGGGCAGGTCCGACTGGCCCAGGTGCACACCGTGCGCACCACAGGCCAGGGCAATGTCCACCCGGTCGTTGATGATGAGCGCGATACCCTGCGGCGCCAGCAGAGCCATCAGGGCGGCGGCTAGCGCATGAAAGTCCCGCGCGTTGGCCTGCTTTTCGCGCAGCTGCACGCAGGTCACGCCGCCATGTACCGCTGCCTGCACCACGTCGATCAGAGTTCGCGAACCCAGGCTGTCCCGGTCCGTCACCAGATACAGCCGAAGGCAGTCGCGCAGCCTGGCGGGATTTCTCAGGTTGTCGGTCGCCCGCATCACTTCAAAAGATCGGTTTCGAGCCGCAGGCGGTTCAGTACGGCGCCTTCGTCCAGCAATTGCAACTCGTCCAGTAGCAGCGTTGCCATGCTTCCCACGCCTTGCCCGCGACTGATGGCTTTTTCTGCGGCGATTTCGCCAGCCAGTCCCATCAAGGCCATGGCAGACACGGTGGCCCGCCATGCATCGGGCTGCACCACGCAAAACGCACCAATCAGCGCGGTGGCGGAGCAGCCGACGCCGGTGATTTTGGTCATCCAGCTGTGTCCGTTGGACAGGCGTGCCCAGCGTTGGCCGGCATCCACGATATGGTCAATTTCGCCGCTGACACACACCACCCCACCGGTGCGCAAGGCCAGGGCTTGCGCCGAGCTCAGTGCGTCGCAGGCCTGCGCGCTGCTGTCCACACCGCGCGTGGCCACGCCAGAGCCGGCCACGCTCATGATTTCTGATCCGTTACCTCGAATCACGGTGGGCGGAGCGGCCGCCATCACCGCCTCGATGCTTTGGTTGCGGTAGGGTGTGGCGCCGGCACCCACGGGGTCAAGCACGATGGGGATGTTGCGCTTTTGGGCGACACCTGCGGCCAGCTTCATGCCATCAATCCAGTAGGGCTCCAGGGTGCCGATGTTCAGCACCAGGGACTGCGCAATACCGGCCATGGCGGCGACTTCCTCGTGCGCGTGTGCCATCACGGGCGATGCGCCTGCTGCCAGCAGCACGTTGGCATTGAAGTTCATCACCACGAAATTGGTGATGCAGTGCACCAGCGGCGAACGCTCGCGCACTGCAGCAATATCGGACCAGATGTGTGAGGGGTTCAGCGTTGCGGTCATGCCATTCCTTGTGAAAAAGGGTGGACATGGGTGAACCAGCGGTGGGGCGTGCTTCCCTACGCTGGCATGACCCAGGTCAGGTTCAAAGAGTATTTCTCAGCCACCCGAAGGCGGCACCTCTAGCGAGCGGCGATTATGTCAGGTGCCTGCCCCGAGCGGTCGGGCTGTTGGTTCTTCAGTGACCGAGCCCGTTTCTGGCTCAGGAGTCGTTGAACTGCATCCACTGAGTCGGCCTTGTATGGCGTCCAGCGTGCTGTGCAGCTGCTCTGCAATGTCGGAGCCCATGTCGGTTTCCAGCTGCGTGTAAATCAGCTCGATTTGCGGTGCCAGCTTCTCTGCAAGTTGCTGGGACTTGGCCGAGGGAGACACCAAAACCCGGCGCTGATCACCTTCCAGACGTTGGCGCTTGACCAGGCCTAGATCCTCCATCCGCCCCAATATGCCCACCAGGCTGGCGCTGGAGAGGCAACAGAATTCACCGATTTGCCGGGGTTCGAGCGGGCCTTCGCTCAGCAGTGCCCGGAGCACCCGCCATTGTTGTTCGGTGACGCCGGCCTCGTTGAGCATGGGGCGAAAACGCGCCATGACCAGCTCGCGCACCTGCAGCAGCAGCAGGGGCAAATTGCGACGGGAAACAGGCGCGTGGGGCATCGGCATGGCGGGATTATTAGACATCGACGCTGTATCCCCTTGACTCATTTGCATGCAAGACATCAAAATCACTCACATGTAAGTGTATTGTGTGAGTTTCTTTACTTTTCCCATCAAACCATGATTGACCCAGCCTGCCTCAGTTGTGATGTTGCCCCCTGGCGGCTGTCCGGAACGGTCTATGGGGCGCTGCTGAACCACACCCCCCAGCTTCAGGCAATGGGTGCGGACGTGAACGCCGCTCCTTACAAAGCAGCGCCCCAATATCCGGTGCTGCAGGTGCGCCCGCGCAACACGCTCTGCAGCGACGGCGCAGCGGTCGCCGTGCCTACCACGCCCGGCGCGGTGGAAGTGGGTGTTTCTTTGGGCATCGTCATCGGGCGTACGGCCTGCCGGGTGGCGCGTGCCGATGCGACCAGCGTCATCTCGGGCTATCTGGTGGCGGCCGAGCTCAGCCTGCCTTGTGCCAGCCACTACCGCCCCGCAGTGCGCATGAAGGCGCGCGATGGCTTCACGGTGCTCGGGCCGGTGACCGCCGCAGAGCGGGTCGCGAATCCGGATGCCTTGGTGGCTGAAGTTGTGATCGATGGGCAAGAGGTTTTTAGCGGCAACACGGGTGAGCGGGTGCGCATCGTCGCCGAGCTTGTCGAGGCTGTGACCGAGTTCATGACGCTGCAGGCGGGCGACGTGCTTTTGCTGGGGGCCAGTACGCCCGCGCCGCAAGCGCAAGCCGGTCAGAGCGTGACGATGGGTCTGGAGGGCTTGGGTACTGTGGCCTTTTCTTTGGTGCCTGAGCTAGCGGCTGGCTTGGACCGAGCCAATGTGGTGCCTGTCAAAGAGCCCAAGGCCAACACGACCACGGCCCGCGTGGCCTACGCAGGTGCCATACACACGGCGTTCCCTCACCCACAGGGTGTGCAGCTGGCCGACGGTCGGGTGCTCAGCGAGGACGCTGTGCAATGGCTCCCGCCGTTTGAAGTGGGCACCATTTTGGCGCTGGGCCTGAACTACGCCGACCACTTGAAGGAACTGAGCAAAGAGCTCACCGTCACGGCCAAGGACGAGCCACTGGTCTTCTTGAAGGGCCCGGGTTCACTGGTGGGGCACCGGGGTGTCACACGCAGGCCTTCGGGGGTGCAGTTCATGCACTACGAGTGCGAGTTGGCGGTGGTGATCGGCCAAACGGCGCGCCACGTCAAGCGACAAGATGCGATGGAGCATGTCGCTGGCTACACCGTCTGCAACGACTACGCCATTCGCGACTACCTGGAGAACTGGTACCGGCCCAACTTACGCGTGAAGAACCGCGATGACGCCACGGCACTCGGTCCCTGGTTTGTGCCGGCCGCGCTGGTGCCAAACCCGCATGCGCTCAGCCTGCGCACGCTGGTCAATGGCAAGGAGACGCAGCGCGGCACGACTGCCAACATGGTCAACGACATTCCGGCGCTGATTGAATACCTCAGCAGTTTCATGACTCTGCAGGCGGGCGATGTCATTCTGACCGGCACGCCCGAAGGCGTGATCAACGTCAACGTTGGCGACGAAGTGGTGTGCGAGATCGAAGGCATCGGTCGCTTGCACAACACCCTGGTGGGCGACGCCCCATTTGGCCGTTAAGGCACGCCACACCCTGGCCAACACACTCCAACAATCCCATGCAGAAAGCCCATACATGCGCATCGACCATCTGATCAACGGCAAGTCCCTGCCCAGCGCCAGCTATTTTGAAACCGTCAATCCCGCCACTCAGGACGTGCTGGCCGAAGTCGCATCGGGCGGTGCCGCAGAAGTCAACGCCGCAGTGCAGGCCGCCAAAGACGCATTTCCTGCTTGGGCCGGCATGCCCGCACCTGAGCGTGCCAAAAAAATCCGGGCCCTGGGCGAATTGATTGCCCAACATGTGCCGGAGATCGCACGCACCGAAACCCAGGACACGGGGCAGGTCATCGCACAAACTGGTAAGCAACTGGTACCCCGTGCGGCGGACAACTTCAATTATTTCGCCGAGATGTGTGTGCGGGTGGATGGCCACACCTATCCCACGCCCACGCACCTGAACTACACCTTGTTCCACCCGGTGGGGGTGTGCGCCCTGATCAGTCCCTGGAACGTGCCTTTCATGACCGCGACCTGGAAAGTGGCGCCCTGTCTGGCCTTTGGCAACACGGCTGTGCTCAAGATGAGCGAGCTGTCACCCATGACTGCTGCACGGCTCGGTGAGCTGGCGCTGGAAGCAGGTATTCCCGCCGGTGTGCTGAACATCGTGCATGGCTACGGCAGGGACGCGGGCGAGCCCCTGTGCGCCCACCCGGACGTGCGTGCCATTAGCTTCACCGGCTCTACTGCCACGGGCAACCGCATCGTGCAGGCGGCCGGCCTCAAGAAGTTCAGCATGGAGCTGGGCGGCAAGAGCCCTTTTGTGATCTTTGCCGATGCCGACTTGGACCGCGCACTCGACGCCGCAGTCTTCATGATCTTCAGCAACAACGGCGAACGCTGCACCGCAGGCAGTCGCATCCTGGTGCAAAAGAGCATTTATGCCGACTTCGCGGCGAAGTTTGCGGAGCGTGCTAAACGCATTACCGTAGGTGATCCGCTGGATGAAAAAACCATCATCGGCCCCATGATCAGCCAGGCCCACCTGGCCAAGGTGCGCAGCTACATCGACCTGGGCCCGAAGGAGGGCGCCACTCTCTTGTGCGGCGGCCTCGACGCGCCCGACCTGCCGGCCCACCTGCAAAAGGGCAACTTCGTCCAACCCACCGTGTTTGCCGACGTGGACAACCGCATGCGAATCGCACAGGACGAGATCTTCGGCCCGGTGGCCTGCCTGATTCCCTTTGAAGATGAAGGCGAGGCGATTCGCCTGGCCAACGACATTCAATATGGCTTGTCGAGCTATGTCTGGACCGAAAACATCGGCAAGGCCCACCGCGTTGCTGCCGCCATCGAGGCCGGCATGTGCTTTGTGAACAGCCAGAACGTGCGTGATTTGCGCCAGCCCTTCGGCGGCACCAAGGCCAGCGGCACCGGACGCGAGGGCGGCACCTGGAGCTACGAAGTGTTTCTGGAGCCCAAGAACATTGCCGTGTCCATGGGGTCGCACCACATCCCCCACTGGGGTGTATGACAGAACAATGGGATGTGTCATACTAAACGTCATACAAATATTTTAATCTGTATGACAAGGAGTCAACATGCTATCGGTACGTTTGCCTGAAACCACTGAGCGCGATCTGGCGCAGTTTTGTGCGTCGCGCAAATTGACCAAATCACAGGTCGTTCAAGAAGCGCTGGCGGAGTACTTTGTGGCGGCCAAAGCCCTGGCCCCCGATAAGGCGGTTCCTGAGCCCGATCTGTCTTTCCTCGCGCCAGACGACCCGATCCGTCAGTTCATTGGCATTGCCAAAGATGGCATGAGCACCGACGAGCTCATGCGCATGACCCGTGGCGAAGACTGGAACAAGCCATGATCCTGGTGGATACCAATGTGTTTGTGGACATCATTCACAAAGACCCCATCTGGTTCGACTGGTCTTTGCGCCAACTGAGTGCAGCCAAGGTCAAGTCCCCCCTGGTGACCAACTATGTGGTGTATGCCGAACTGCACACCCACAACACCGCTGGGCCGCACATCGATGCGTTTTTGAATGAGCTGCAGGTGCAGTTGTATGAACTCACACGCCCTGCCGCGCAACTAGCCGCCTCCGCCTTTCGCGCCTACCGCCAACGCGGCGGCACCAAAACCGGTGTGTTGCCCGATTTCTTCATTGGCGCGCATGCCCAGGCCGAAGGCCACACGTTGCTCACGCGCGATGCCGGGCGCTACAAGACCTACTTTCCGAAGATCCAGTTGATCTGCCCTTGATTTAGTAACACCTATCCTTGAGTAAACACTTCAGGCCGTCGCGTTTTCTCTTCAGGCACTCATCACCATTTTCAGGAGTTCACCCATGGGCAAACTCGCACTTGTCGGCAAGATCACCCACGTTCCGTCCATGTACCTGAGCGAGCTGGACGGCCCGCGCAAGGGCACGCGACAGGACGCGATTGACGGTCACAAGGAAATCAGCCGGCGCTGCCGCGCGCTGGGGGTGGACACCGTCGTGGTGTTCGATACGCACTGGTTGGTCAATGCCAGCTATCACATCAACTGTGCGCCGCACTTCAAGGGCCTGTACACCAGCAATGAGTTGCCGCATTTCATCAGCAACCTACCCTTCGAATGCCCAGGCAACCCGGAGTTGGGCAAGCTGCTGGCCAAGGTCGCGACTGAGCATGTCGTGGAAACGCTGGCGCACCACACCACTACGCTCGACCCGGAATACGGCACTCTGGTGCCCATGCGCTACATGAACGAAGACCAACACTTCAAGGTGATCTCGGTCTCGGCCCTGTGCATGGTGCACTACCTCAACGACAGCGCCCGCCTGGGCTGGGCCATGCGCCGTGCGGTGGAAGACCACTACGACGGCACGGTGGCCTTTTTGGCCAGTGGTTCGCTCAGCCACCGCTTTGCGCAAAACGGCCTAGCCCCCGAGTACGCCTTCAAGGTCTGGAGCCCGTTTCTGGAGCACCTGGACCACCGCGTCATCGAGATGTGGCAAGCCGGCCAATGGCAAGACTTCTGCGGCATGCTGCCCGAATACGCGTCCAAGGGTCACGGCGAAGGTTTCATGCACGACACCGCCATGATGCTCGGCGCGCTGGGCTGGAGCGAGTACCAAGGCAAGGCCGATATCGTCACGCCGTACTTTGGCGCTTCAGGCACGGGCCAGCTCAATGCGGTGTTTCCGGTCACGCCTGTGACGGGTGCACACATTCCGCCGGCGCAGGCCTCGTCGGCCAGCGGCTATACCGCCATAGGCACCCGACTCTGAGGGCTGACTCCCGCCCCCTTCCTGACCGACACCCGCCATGCCCCATCTCGTCATTCTCTACACCCCGCAACTCGACCGGCCTGCTGACCAGGGCGGCACCGACATGACTGCACTGTGCCGCACGCTGGCAGACACCATGCTCGCGCAGCGCGACGAATCCAACGAACCGGTGTTTCCGCCGGGCGGCGTGCGGGTGCTGGCTTACCCGGCTGCGCATCACGCGGTGGCCGATGGGGGGGCTGCGGGCTTGGCTGCCGGTCGTGGTGGCGACTATGCCTTTGTGTACCTGAACCTGCGCATGGCCCGGGGCCGCAGTGCCGCCGTGCACGCCAGCGTGGGGCGGGCCCTGGAAGCCACCGCCAAACACCACTTTCAGGCTCAGCTTCAGGCCGGCCTCATCGGTGTGACCTTGCAGATTGATGAAGGTGTCGAAGTTTTTGACGCCAAGAACAGTTCATTGCATCCCCTCTTCAAGAAAGGCTGATCCGTGCTCAGCGACGAACAAATCCTCGCCCTGGCTGCCGAATTGCAGCAGTCCCAAAACAGCCGCGTGCAGGTAGAGCATTTCAGCAAGCGCTTTGCGGGCATGACCATCGAAGACGGCTACCGCGTCAGCCGCGCATGGGTGCGCCAGCAAATTGCCGATGGCGCCCAGGTCATTGGCCACAAGATCGGCCTGACCAGCCGTGCCATGCAGATCAGCAGCCAGATTACCGAGCCCGATTACGGCACGCTGCTGGACTACATGCGCCACGACTGCACGCCGGGTAAGGTGCTGGACATTCCTGCCGAGCGTTTCATTGCGCCGCGGGTGGAGGTGGAGCTGGCCTTTGTGCTCAAGGCGCCGCTTCAAGGGCCCGAGGTCACCGTGGAACAGGTACTGGCCGCCACCGACTATGTGACGCCCGCCATCGAAATCATCGACGCGCGCATTGAGCAGTTCGACCGCCACAGCAAGGTCATGCGCAAGGTGTTTGACACCATCAGCGACAACGCCGCCAATGCGGGCATCGTGCTGGGTGCGCACCGGGTCGATCCCAGCCAGGTCAATCTGCCCTGGTGCGGGGCCATCCTGCGTCAGAACGGCGTGGTGGAAGAAACCGGCCTGGCCGCCGGGGTGCAGGGGCATCCGGCCATAGGCATTGCCTGGCTGGCCAACAAGCTCGCCCCTTGGGGTGAGACCTTGCAGCCCGGGCATGTGGTGCTGGCGGGTTCCTTCACCCGCCCGGTTGCCGCCCAACAAGGCGATCTGTTCGAGGCGGACTACGGCCCGCTGGGTGTGTTGAAGTTCCGGTTTGTTTGAGGCCCGGCCTACAAGGAGCCCCTTTATGAGTCATGCATTTCTGCGCCCCGCGCGCTTTTCCGAGCCCGAATGGGACGCCCGCGTGCAGCTGGCCGCCTGTTACCGCATCTTTGCCTACTTGCGCTGGGAAGAACTCATCTACAACCATATTTCCGTGCGGGTGCCGGGCGAAGAAGGCCACTTCCTGATCAACCCCTTTGGCCTGCACTACAGCGAAGTGACCGCCTCGAACCTGGTCAAGGTGGATGTGGCGGGCAACATCGTGGGCCACAGTGACTGGCCTATCAACCCGGCGGGTTTCACCTTTCATGGCGCCATACACGCCACCTTGCCGGATGCGCACTGCGTGATGCATGTGCACACCACGCCGACGATGGCGGTGTGCTGTCTGCAAGAGGGGCTCTCATACACCAACTTTTATGCGGCGCAGCTCTACGGGCGGGTGGCGTACCACGACTTCGAGGGCATTACCGTGCGTCTGGATGAGGGTCAGCGCATTCTGGCGTCCTCTGAAGGCAAGCCCGTGCTGCTCCTGCGCAACCACGGGCCGGTGGTCATCGGCCGTACCGTGGCGCAGGGCTTTAACCTGATGTGGCTGGTGCAGCGGGCCTGCGAGGTGCAGGTGGCGTCTCAGGCACTGGGTGCCCTGCAGCCCATTACTGAGCAGGCTTTGCAGGCCTGCGCGCGCGACTCTCTCAACTTCAGCCCCAAGTTTGGCGCTGGCGAAGACTCGTTTGCAGCCATGCAGCGCCTGATCGACCGCATCGATCCGGGGTACCGCGCATGAGCGCCGTCGTCCCGATTCGCAAGGTCACGGTGGTAGGCGTGGGGGCCATCGGCGGTGTGTTTGCGGGCTGGTTGGGCAGTGGCCTGGCAGCTGGCCGAATCGAGCTCTCTGCTGTGGCGCGCGGCGACACCCTGCGTGCCCTGCAATCCCAGGGCCTGACCTGGACCGATGCCGAGGGCAATACCCGATGTGTAAAGGTCCACGCCAGCGACGACCCCGCCACGCTGGGCCCACAAGACCTGGTCATCGTGGCCGTCAAGGCTCCGGCCATGGCGCAGGCGGCAGCCTCGGTGCGGGCACTGCTGGCGCCACACACCGTGGTGCTGGTGGCCATGAACGGTGTGCCCTGGTGGTTTTTTGACGGCTTGCCCGGGGCCTGCGCGGGCCTGCAGCTGCAAACCGTGGACCCGGGCGGCCTGATTGCGGCCACCTTGCCCACCCGGCATGTGCTGGGTTGCGTGGTGCACGTCAGCGCAGCATCGCCCCGGCCCGCGCACATTGAGCGTATCAAGAACAACCAGCTCATTCTGGGTGAGCCAGCCGGCGGCATCACGCCACGGGTGCAGGCGGCGGCAGACCTGCTCTCGGATGCTGGCTTCAGGGTGCAGCAGGCCGAGCGTATCCAGAGCGAGATCTGGTTCAAACTCTGGGGCAATATGACCATGAACCCGGTGTCGGCGCTCACCGGGGTGCCCTGCGACCGCATTCTGGATGACCCCCTGGTGCGTGCGTTTTGCAGTGCAGTGATGCTGGAGGCCCAGGCCATTGGTCAAGGTATCGGCTGCGGCATTGCACAGGTGCCTGAAGACCGCCACGCCATCACCCGAAGCCTGGGTTCGTTCAAGACCTCCATGCTGCAAGACGTGGAAGCGGGGCGGCCCATCGAGCTCGATGCCTTGGTCAGCGTAGTGCGCGAGATTGGCCAGCACCTGCAACTGGCCACCCCCCATATCGACGCGCTGCTCGGCCTGACCCGCCTGATGGCGCGCAGCAAAGGCTTGTACCCGGAGTCACCATGAAAATTCCCCAGAATCATTTCAAACACGCACTGCGCGCAGGTCGGGCGCAAATCGGTTGCTGGGTTGGCTTTGCGGACGCCGGTGTTGCCGAGGCACTGGCCCCCTGCGGTTTCGACTGGTTGCTGCTCGATGGCGAACATGGTCCCAACACCCCGCGAACTGTGCTCGACCAGTTGCGGGCCATTGCGCCATACCCGGCCCAGGCGGTGGTGCGCTGTGTCGAGGCCGACGTCGCGCTGGTCAAGCAATACCTGGATGTGGGCACGCAAACCTTGCTGGTTCCCATGGTGGACACCGCCGAGCAAGCCGCCCTGATGGTGCGTGCCGTGCGCTACCCGCCCGAAGGCATCCGTGGCATGGGGGCGGCCCTGGCACGCGCTTCACGCTGGAACCAGATCGCTGACTACGTGAACCAGGCCAATGATGAGATGTGCCTCCTGGTGCAGGCAGAGACCCTGCTGGCTGTGCAGAACCTGCAGGCCATCGCCCAGACAGACGGCGTGGATGGCGTTTTCTTCGGCCCTGCCGATCTGTCCGCCAGCATGGGCTATCGCGGGCAACCCAATCACCCCGATGTGCAAGACGCCATCCTGCGTGGCATCTCCACGGTGCGTGCGGCAGGCAAGGCCCCTGGTGTTTTGGCTGCCGACCCGGTGGTCGCACAAAAGTACCTGGATGCAGGCGCCTTGTTTGTGGCCGTGGGCGTGGATACCACCTTGCTGGTGCGTGCGGCCACCACGCTGGCATCCCAGTTCAAAACACCCGTCCACTCCCAGTCGAAGCCTGCGCAAGGTGGCTATTGACAGGAGTGACTCTGCTGGAGAGTGGCAGTTTTACGGGGTATTTTTCTGTAAGGTTCGGATGAAATTCATCCATCAGGTGGCTGAATTTCATCCATATTCAGCTCAAACAGCCCTCAAGTCCATTTCGATATTGCGCGTGGTGGGGTCGTCTTGCAGGGTGGCGTCCTTGAAGCCCAGGGCGTGGGCCAGCTCCAGCATGCGGGTGTTTTCTTTCAGCACGGTGGCCACCACTTGCTGGGTGCCGCGGCTGCGCAGGTAGGCGATGATCTTGTCCATCAGCAGCTTGCCCAAGCCGCCGCCTTTGAGTTCGGAACGGATGATGATGCCGAACTCGGCACTGATGTTGTCGGGGTCGGCCAGGGCTCGCACCACGCCCTGGGTTTGCGGCTGGCCGTCCGGCCCCGGGGCGATGGCCACAAAGGCCATTTCGCGGTCGTAGTCGATTTGCGTCAGGCGGGCCAGTTCGCTGTGTTCGACGGTTCGGCGGCTGTAAAACACCCGCATGCGGATGTCTTCAGGGGCTAGCTGGCCCAAGAATTCGGCATGCAGGGCCTCGTCTTCGGGGCGTATCGGGCGTATCTCCAGGGTTTTGCCCTGCCAGGCCATGCTCTGGGCCAGTTCACTGGGGTAGGGTCGTATCGCAAAATGCTCGGCACCCGCGCCTTTTTTGAGGCTGAGGCGCACGCGGGCGTCCAGGGCAATAGCGCCTTCGTGGTTGACCAGCAGGGGGTTGATGTCCAGCTCGGCCAGTTCCGGCACATCGGCCAGCAATTGCGAAACCGACAGCAACACCCCATGCAGGGCAGCCTCGTCCACCGCAGGCACATCGCGCCAGCCTTTGAGCAATTTCGAGATGCGGGTGCGGTTGATGAGCGAGCGCGCCAAGGGCACGCTCAGGGGGGGCAGGGCCACGGCGCGGTCGGCCATGACCTCCACCGCAGTGCCACCCTGGCCAAACAGGATGATGGGGCCAAACACCGCGTCGATGACGGCACCCACAATTACTTCCTGCACATGTTTGCGTCGCACCATGGCTTGCACGGTGAAACCGTCGATGCTGGCATCGGGGCGCAGGGCTTGCACCCGGCTCATCATGTTTTGCGCGGCGTTGCGCACCTCGTCTGCACTGTCCAGGTTCAGCGCCACGCCACCCACGTCCGACTTGTGCGAAATCTGCTGAGAAAGGATCTTGATAACCACCGGAAACCCGATGCGCTGTGCCTCCTGTGCCGCCAGCTCGGCGTCAGCCGCCACCGTGACGGTTTTCACCACGGGTATGCGGTAAGCGTCTAGCACCGCCTTGGCCTGCGGTTCGGTCAGCATGTCCTGGCCGTTGGCCAGGGCTTCATCCACGATTTTGCGGATGGCGGCGCGGTCGGGTGCCTGGGCAGTGGCTTGTGCGGGGGGGGCTTCCATCAGCTCGATCTGGTTGCGCCGGTAGGCTTGCACCATGGCCAGTGCACGCACGGCTTCTTCGGGCGTTTCGAAGCCGGCGATGCCCTCGTCGGTGAAGAGCTGGCGGGCCGATGCCACCGCGTGACCTCCCAGCCAGCAGCTCATCACGCGGGGTGCCATCAGGCCCTTGGGGTGGGCGATGGGGGCCAGGGCCTGGGCGATGTCCAGGCTGGGCACGATGGCTGTCGGTGCCTGTATAAACAAAATCGTGCCCGTGCGCTGGTCAGCCGACAGGATCTCGAGCGCTTTGACATATCGGTCGACCGGTGCGTCGCCAATGATGTCCACCGGGTTGCTGTGGGACCAATTGGCAGGCAGCACCGCGTCGAGCTTGGCCAGGGTGTCGCTGGAGAGATTGGCCAGTTCAACATGCTCCTGCGCCGCGGCATCGGCCGCCATCACCCCGGCACCGCCGCCATTGGTCAGAATAGTGAGTGCATCACTGTCGCTGGCCTTGAAACGGGTGAGGGTTTCTGCCGCCAAAAAGAGGTCGTGCAAGGTGTTGACGCGCAGCATGCCGGCTCGGGCAATGGCGGCGTCATACACATCGTCTGATCCGGCCAGCGCACCCGTGTGCGAGGCGGCGGCTTTTTGTCCCTGCGCCGAGCGCCCCGCCTTGATGACGATGACTGGTTTGTTGCGCGCGGCAGCCCGGGCCGCCGACATGAACTTGCGTGGCGAGTCGATGGATTCGATGTAGAGAAGGATGGCGCGTGTATGGGGGTCGGTGGCCAGATAGTCGAGCATGTCGCCAAAATCCACGTCGGCATGCTCGCCCAGCGACACGAACTGCGAAAACCCGATGGCGCGAGCGTCGGCCCAGTCCAGCATGGCCGTGACCAGCGCGCCCGATTGCGACACAAAAGCCAGTTTGCCGGGACGCGCGTTGATATGCGAGAAGCTGGCGTTCAGGCCCGCGTGGGGCGCGAGCAGGCCGATGCAGTTGGGCCCCAGCAGGCGCAGCAGGTGGGGGCGGGCAGCATTCAGCATGGCCTGCTTCTGTTCTGGCGTGAGGCCGGCCGTCAGCACCACAGCCGCGCGGGTGCCGCGCTCGGCCAGCGCCTGGATGAGCCCCGGCACGGTGGCAGGAGGGGTGCAGATCACCGCCAGCTCGGGCGCCTCGGGCAAGTCGGCCACGGTGGCATAGGCCTGGTGTCCATCCAGTTCGGTGAACTTGGGGTTGACCGGGTAGACCGGCCCCTTGAAGCTGCCCTGCGTCATGTTGCGCCACACCGTGCCGCCCACACTGGCGGGGCGGTTGGAGGCACCCAGAACAGCCACGCTGGCGGGGTGAAACAATGATTCCAGATGACGTACGCTCATGGGTGCTTTCATTCACAGTGGCAAACCCGGCAACTTTAATGCCTGCAACTGTCGCGTTCCTTGTTGCATGGGGGGCATGGGTGCACTGCTAAGCTCGCCAGCTGAAATTAACAACAAGTTCTTGATCCATGTCATTTCAGGCCATTCTTTTTGACTGCGACGGTGTGCTGGCCGACAGCGAAACCATCACCAATGCCGTGCTGCGCGACATGCTGATCGAAGACGGGTGGCAGATCAGCATGGCAGAGTGCATGCAAATATTTGTGGGCAAGGCGGTTCGCGATGAGGCTGCCCTGATCGAGCTGCGAACCGGCAAGCCGCTGACCGAGGCCTGGCTGTCCCGCTTTCGTGATTTGCGCAATGAGGCCCTCACGCATCGCGTGCAGGCCATCCCCAACATTCAGGCGGCGGTGCACGACATCCACACCGCGCACGCTGGTCAGATCGCCTGCGCATCGGGGGCCGATCGCTTCAAGGTGGAGCTGATGCTGCGTAAGCTCGACCTGCTGAGCTACTTTGACGGCCGCATCTTCAGCGGCCACGATATGCCGCGCAGCAAGCCCCACCCCGACGTGTATCTGGCCGCAGCCCGGGCGCTGGCGGCAGACCCGACGCGCTGCGCCGTGGTGGAAGATACGCCCACCGGCATACGCGCAGGCGTGGCGGCCGGCGCCACGGTGTTTGCCTACTCGCCCGCCAGCACCGGGCATTTCAGCGCGGCAGATTTGCGCGAAGCAGGCGCACACCACGTCTTTACCGACATGGCGCATCTGCCGGCATTGCTGCGCGTTTGACCAGCGATCAAAGCGTGCCACAATTGACGTTTACGTAAACGTCAATCTGGTTCAGATCACCCAAAGAGAGCAGCAAGATGCCGATATTGGAGACCCAACTCAACGCCCGTTCTGCGGAGTTTCAGGCCAATGCGGCTGCCATGCGTGCGGTGGTGGATGACCTCCGGGCCAAGGTCGCGCAAGTGGCTGAGGGCGGTGGCGCGGCAGCGCGTGCCAAGCACACCGCCCGAGGCAAGCTCCTGCCGCGTGACCGGGTGCAGATGCTGCTGGACCCCGGCTCACCCTTTCTGGAGCTGTCTCCGCTGGCCGCCTTGGGCATGTACCCGGACCGCGATGGCTCTGACAGCGCCCCCTGTGCCGGTGTCATTGCTGGCGTTGGCCGCGTCAGTGGCGTGGATTGCATGATTGTCTGCAACGACGCCACGGTGAAGGGCGGCACCTATTACCCCATGACGGTCAAGAAACACCTGCGGGCGCAGGAGGTGGCCGCACAGAATCACCTGACCTGCATTTACCTGGTGGACTCGGGCGGTGCCAATCTGCCCAACCAGGACGAGGTGTTTCCGGATCGCGATCACTTCGGTCGCATCTTCTTCAACCAGGCCAACATGAGTGCTCAGGGCATTGCGCAAATTGCGGTGGTCATGGGCAGTTGCACCGCCGGTGGGGCCTACGTGCCGGCCATGAGCGATGAGACCATCATCGTCAAGAATCAGGGCACCATCTTTTTGGGTGGCCCGCCTTTGGTGAAAGCGGCCACGGGTGAAGTGGTGAGCGCCGAGGATCTGGGCGGTGGCGACGTACATACCCGCCTCAGTGGCGTGGCCGACCACCTGGCCCACAACGACCTGCATGCCCTGGCTTTGGCCCGCCAAGCGGTAGCGCACCTCAACCGCGTCAAGCCCCAGCCGCTGGCGCTTCAGCCTGCCGTGCCGCCACGCCTGCCCGCCGAGGAGCTTTATGGCGTGATTCCCACCGACACCCGCAAGCCCTTTGATGTGCGAGAAATCATCGCCCGCATCGTGGACGACTCGGAGCTGCACGAGTTCAAGCCCCGGTTTGGCAACACCCTGGTCTGCGGTTTTGCCCACATCGAGGGCATGCCCGTGGGCATCATTGCCAACAACGGCATTCTGTTCAGCGAGTCGGCCCAAAAGGGCGCCCACTTTATTGAGCTGTGCTGCCAGCGCAAGATTCCCCTGGTGTTTTTGCAGAACATCACCGGCTTCATGGTGGGCCGCAAGGTCGAGAACGAGGGCATTGCCCGCCACGGTGCCAAGATGGTGACCGCTGTGGCCACCGCCAGCGTGCCCAAATTCACCATCATCATTGGCGGCAGCTTTGGTGCCGGCAACTACGGCATGTGTGGCCGTGCTTTCAGCCCCCGCTTCTTGTGGATGTGGCCCAACGCGCGCATCAGCGTGATGGGCGGGGAGCAGGCCGCCAGCGTGCTGGCCACCGTGCGCCGTGATGGTCTGGAGGCCAAGGGCGGCAGCTGGAGCATGGAGGAAGAAGAAGCCTTCAAGACCCCCATTCGCCGCCAATACGAAGAACAGGGTCACCCCTACTACGCTAGCGCCCGCTTGTGGGACGACGGCATCATCGACCCCGCAGACACCCGCCGCGTGCTCGCCCTGGGACTGAGCGCCAGCCTCAATGCACCCATTCCCGAGACACGGTTTGGCTTGTTCCGGATGTGATTTTTGCCAGCTATGTGTATGATTCGTGTGATTTATACACATGAAAGGGCTCTAGATGCGGACCAACATCGATATTGACGACGCACTCATGGCCAGTGCCATGGAGGCGGGTGGCTTCAAGACCAAGCGTGAGGCGGTGGAAGCGGGTTTGCGTCTGGTCGCGCGGCGCAAGGTCTACGACGGCTTGTTGGCTTTGCGCGGCAAATTGCAGTGGGATGATTCGGATGAGGGGTGGGCCGAGGTGCGCGCTCAGCAAGCCCAGCTTGCCAACGAAGCTGCGCCCGCCCCCTATGTCGCCCCGGTGGAGGCGAAGGCCGCCAAGTTGGCACCCAGCAAGCGGGGTCGGGCCAAGTGATTCTGGTGGACTCCAGCGTCTGGATAGACTTTTTCCGGGGCGCATCCAACACGGCGGTGGAACGTTTGCAGGCACTGCTGCAGGACAGTAGCTCCACCCTGGCCACGGCAGACCTGGTGGTGTTTGAAGTGTTACGTGGTTTTCGTTCCAGCCGGGATTTGGCGCAAGCGCAGGCGCTACTGTCAGAGCTGGCACAGGTGGAGTTGGGTGGGCTGGCCAACGCGCTGCAAGCGGCAGACCACTACCGCTCTCTGCGTGCCATGGGTTATTCCATTCGCAGTCCCATCGATGTGCTACTGGCCAGTTACTGCATCACGCACGGCCATTTGCTGTTGCACCGGGATGCCGATTTTGATGTTCTGGAGGCTCTTGCGGGTCTTCAGGTCTTGCAACACTGAGTTCGCCAGCGGCTCGACCGTACCTCAGCCACTTTCAGGAGACCCTTCTCATGTTTACCAAAATCCTGATCGCCAACCGTGGCGAGATCGCATGCCGGGTGGCGGCCACGGCCAGGCGCATGGCCATCAAGACGGTGGCGGTTTATTCGGATGCCGACGCCAGCGCGCGCCATGTGGCGGCTTGTGACGAGGCGGTGCACATCGGCGGCAGTGCGCCCAAAGACAGCTATCTGCGCTGGCAAGCCATCTTGCAAGCGGCGCTGGACACCGGTGCCCAGGCCATCCACCCAGGTTACGGTTTTCTGAGCGAAAACGAGGCTTTTGCCCAGGCCTGCGCCGACGCCGGTCTGGTTTTCATCGGCCCTACGCCATCGGCCATCAAGGCCATGGGTCTGAAGGCTGAGTCCAAGCAGTTGATGGAGCAGGCGGGTGTGCCCCTGGTGCCTGGCTACCACGGTGCCGATCAAGACCCACAACTGCTGCAGCGTGAGGCTGACCGCATGGGCTACCCGGTGCTCATCAAGGCCAGTGCAGGTGGCGGTGGCAAAGGCATGCGGGTGGTGGATGGCTCCGGCGACTTCGCTGCCGCCCTGGCCAGTTGCCAGCGCGAGGCCATCAACAGCTTTGGTGACGACGCTGTGCTGATCGAAAAATACGTGCAGCGCCCGCGCCATATCGAGATCCAGGTGTTTGGCGACACGCACGGCAACTACGTGCACCTGTTCGAGCGCGACTGCTCGGTGCAGCGCCGCCATCAGAAAGTGCTCGAAGAGGCCCCCGCGCCCGGCATGACCGAGGCCTTGCGTGCCCAAATGGGGGCCGCCGCCGTCGCCGCTGCCAAGGCGGTGAACTATGTGGGCGCCGGCACGGTGGAATTCATCGTGGAGCAGGCTGCTTACGACCAGCCCGAATCCATGCGTTTTTATTTTATGGAGATGAACACGCGCCTGCAGGTCGAGCATCCGGTGACGGAGGCGATTACGGGGCTGGATCTGGTGGAGTGGCAGCTGCGGGTGGCATCGGGCGAGCCTTTGCCCTTGGCGCAAGATCAGATCCGGATGCAGGGCCATGCCATTGAGGCCCGCATTTGCGCTGAAAACCCCGACAAGCAGTTTCTGCCAGCCACGGGCACCTTGCAGGTGTATCGCCAGCCCGCCAGCACTGCGTTCGAACGCGGGCCGGTGCGTGTGGATTCCGGTGTGGCGCAGGGCGACGTCATCAGCCCTTATTACGACGCCATGATTGCCAAGCTCATCGTGCATGGCGACACCCGGGAACAGGCGCTGGCGCGGCTGGACGAGGCCCTGGCGCAGACGCATATCGTGGGCTTGGCCAACAACGTCCAGTTCCTGCGCCATGTGGTGCAAAGCCCGTCTTTTAGCAAAGCCGAGCTGGATACCGGTCTGATTCCGCGCGAGGCCGCGGTATTGTTTGGGCAAGAGCGTGTGGGCCTGCCCTGGGCTGCAGCTGCTGCCGTGGCACATACGCTGTTGGCCGAGCGTGCCCGGCAGGGTGCAGACCCCTACAGCTGCACTGATGGCTGGCGCAGCCACGGCCTGACCCAGCGCCGCTTTGCCTTTGAATTCGGCGAGGAGCGGGTCGAGGCTGTGCTGACTTATTTGCACGACGGCGCGCTGCAACTGGCCGTGGGCGACATGGGTGGGGCGCTGTCTTTCACGCCTGTGGCCCAGGGTGTGGACCTGCAATTTGGCGGTCAGCGAGTCTTGGCGCAGGTGCACCGCTGGGGCGATATCGTGCAGGTGCATACGGCCGCAGGTGCCACCCAGATCACGTTGCTGGACCTGCTGGCGCACGCGGGCGACAGCGAACAGGAGGGCGGACGCCTCACCGCACCCATGCCTGGCAAAGTGGTGTCGTTTGCGGTGCAGGCCGGCGATACGGTCAAAAAGGGTCAGGCCCTGGCTGTTATGGAGGCCATGAAGATGGAGCACACCATCGCGGCACCGGCTGACGGCTGCGTGGCTGAGCTGCTCTACGCCCCCGGGGACCAAGTGGCCGAGGGGGCTGAACTTTTGCGCCTGGCCTGATGAAAATCACTTTTTGCTGCGCTGACACCACGCCTGGACCCTGGCTGGAGGGGCTGCGTGCTGCGATG
>JBEEJZ010000082.1:0-8988 GCA_041168905.1 Pseudomonadota bacterium
CTGTAGTCATTGTGCTTGGCAGTATCGGGTTGCTCAAGCAGTCTGTTCACCTGCTTTTTGATGGCGTGCCGGAGGGCTTGAACCTCGACAGCATTCACGAGTTTCTTGAGGGGCAGGATGGCGTCAAGCAAGTCCTGGATCTGCATGTCTGGGCCATGAGTACGACGCAAGTGGCCATGACGGCCCATCTACTGATGCAGGAGGGCGTGGGTGGTGATGCTTTTCTGAAAAAAGTGTCGCAGGAACTGCACGCAAGATTCGGCATAGAGCATCTGACACTTCAACTGATGAATTCCCCGATAGGCTTAGCCTGCGTGCATGAAGAACATTGATGCAGATGATGGGATGCACTAGCAGCCACAACCGAGTATCAGGTTACCAATACTCATCCCCAAGACGATGCATAGATAATTAAGCCATGACTGAAATATTCAAATTTGGGGAAGATCACCCCGACTACCACGTTCGAGTGTTGAACGAGCGGGAAGCTCGTGGTGCTGCAGGGATCATGTTTGCCTTCGCGCTGGTCGCATTCATGAACGCGTGGTTCAAAGGTGACTTCACGCCAACGAAGTTGACCATCGTTGCCTTCTTCATCGATTTTTTTATCCGAGTCTTGGTGAATCCGCGTTATTCGCCAACGCTCATCATGGCCCGCTGGATGGTCAACAACCAGACCGCTGAGTATGTTGGCGCACCTCAAAAGCGCTTTGCTTGGGGCATTGGGCTGGTACTGGCCACGCTGATGATGTTCTTGGTGGTCATCCAAGATGTGCGTGGCCCTGTCAACATGATCACCTGCCTGATTTGCCTCATGCTTTTGTTCTTTGAGACAGCATTCGGCATCTGTATCGGTTGCAAGTTGTTCAACCTTTTCAACAAAGAAAAAGCGCAACTGTGTCCAGGCAATGTGTGTGAAATCAAAGACCGTGAATCCATACAAATGGTGAAACCCTCCCAAGCAATGATCGCCGCTGGCTATGTGGTGTTCCTGTTTGTAATGGCCCCCTTGTTGCATTCGACAACACCTGCATCCAGAAGCGTCGATCCAGTAGTCCAGTCGGCCCCCGTGAGCCCTATCGAAGAGGAGCGCTGTCGTGTCCCCGAGTTCGCCAAAAAGATAGGTCACGAGGAAAAGTGGAAATTGCACAACGGCTGTTGAGCGTCTGCTGGCTTGCACAAAATGGGAGAGAAAGCAGTGTTGGCCAAATTGTGAGAGTGGCAAACAGAGCAGGGCTCAAGCCTTTTCAGGTGGCCTGACCTGGGTTGAACTGCTCATGCCAAAAATCGGGTAGAGCATTTCGTGTGAACCACATCATGCTGACTTGCTGTGATTGTTTACCTTCCAGAATGTCCATCACCAGTGCTGGATCCAGTAGCGTCAGCCTTAGCAATTCATTGACCGTGCTCGGGTCAAGTCCTTCTACTTGGGCAATTTCTGAGCCGCTGCGTACCTCGCCTTCATCCAACAGCCGCTGCCAATAGTGGGCTCGGGCAAGGCCCTGGAACAAAGCAATTTGGCTGCTCTTGTTAATGCACTCGCCATTTAAGTGAGCTTCAGCCGTTTCGGGAGCCATCACCACGGTTTTGATGCCTGGACGGCGCTTGAGCTTATAGGGCTTGCGGGTGGTGATCCTAAAGGTGCCGCCGTTCATGTCGTCGCTGGTGGTCGTTTCGCTCATGTGGGCGTCTCCATTTCCAGAAACTCTGCGCCCGCTGTTTTGGGCTTCATGCTCTCCAGCAGTGGGAGCCAGTTATCTGTGCGCCAACTGACCTCAACCGTATCGTCATCATGGAGCGTGATCCGCTCTACCAGACTTTGGATGATGTGGCTTTTCACCTGATCAAAGTAGTTGTCCCAGATCTTCGCAGTGCGCTGCAAGATGAGCACGACTGCCTGCGGTTCTGGAATGCCAGGATTAATGGACTGGATGCGGTGCCAATATTGTGTGAGCATCGTGCCCGAGCGCAAGAAATCCAGCACCTGCTTGGTTACCTCTTGCTCGAGGGGTTCAGCCGGTTGGTTAGGAATGCGACTCTGGCTGGCACCTTCGTGCATCTTTTTGTTGTGCACGTAGTACCGATAGACCTTCCCTGATTTTTTTTGTGTCGCCATTGGCAGGTATAAGTCACCGCCAGGGCTGTAGATCAGACCACGCAACAGGAACTCGGTGCGCGCCTTCATGGCCCATGTAGCCTGGTTCTTGGCCTCGCTGGTGCGTGCCATCATCTGTTGCACGCAGTCCCATTTGGCCTGGTCAACCAAGGGTTGGTGGGCTCCCGCGTAGAACTGCCCCTTGTGAGAAATCATCCCGAGGTACACCCGGTTTTTCAGGACCTTGTGGAGTGATTGTTTGCAGAAATGCCGACCTGATTTCGTCAAGCGGTTCTGCTCCTTCATTTGCTGGACCATGAATGTGGTGGAGCCCGTGTTCGCATAGGTGTCAAAGATCCAGTTCACGGTTTCCGACTCTTGCGGATCAATCAGCAGTTGACGGTCCTCAACCCGATAGCCAAGCGGCACAACACCTCCCATCCACATGCCTTTGCGCTTGGAGGCGGCAATCTTGTCGCGGATGCGCTCGCCGGTTACTTCACGTTCGAACTGAGCAAATGACAGGAGCATGTTGAGCATCAGGCGCCCGGTTGATGTGGCCGAGTTGATCTGCTGGGTCACCGAGCTGAAGCTGACCTGGTGCTTGTCAAACACTTCAACCATCTTGGCGAAGTCAGCCAGGGAGCGTGAGAGACGGTCGATCTTGTAGACCACCACCATGTCCACCTTGCTTGCCTTGATGTCAGCCATCAAGCGCTTGAGACCCGGGCGCTCCATGTTCCCTCCCGAGTAACCCGGGTCCTCGTAGGTGTCTTGCACAGGGACCCAGCCCTCGTTGCGCTGACTGAGGACATAGGACAAGCCCGATTCGCGTTGTGCATCGATGGAGTTGAATGATTGATCCAGTCGCTCGTCAGAGGAAACACGGCAATAGACCGCGCAGCGTTTGGGCTTCGGCATGCTCATGCTTCCCCCTTGGTTTTGAGGCCGAAAAAGGCAGGTCCAGACCACTGTGTGCCGGTGATGGTCTTGGCGATCGCCGACAAGCTGCCGTAAATCTGCCGGTTGTATTCGTAGCGACCGTCGGCCAGCACTTGAACCCGGTATTCCTTGCCGTCGAATTCCCGAACCAGAGTTGCGCCGGGCATGGCCACCGCTTTGAGTGGGGATTTGCTTTTGATCTTGGAGAGTTGCTGGCCATAGTCGGCCAGCCTTTCCCGTGTGGACTGGGGAAGGGTGCCAAAGGCCAGTTCTTGAAATCGGTGAGACAGACGAGATGTCAAGAACTTGCGGTTGGGGTGAACCGGGCGGCGCGGAAAGTGCACATCCCAGACCTTCCAGAGCTCGGGCATCTTCAAGTCGTCAAGTGCTGCGACCTTGCACTGGATTGCATTGAGTTGGTCGAGGCTGCGCTGTTCGCGTGGGGTGATGGATCGTTGCTTCATGCGTGAACTCCTTGTTGTGTAGACGGGTTCACATTCACGCTCTGCCAGGCATGGAAGTCCACGAACTCGTCGAGATCAGTGGCGTAAAGCTGACTGCTGTGGATTTCGCTCAGCATCTGGTGTTGACTGACCGCGCCTTGCGCCATCAGTTCGGAGATCTGAGAAAGAGAGAGAAAACCGCTCTTTTCAGAGCGTTTGCCGAGGTGGCTTGTGGAGGGGTTCAAGGGGTCTGTCATGGGCAGGGAATTTGGTGAAAAAACCGTCCATAAATCGTATGAGCGAGCCCCTCCAGAGGTAACGTGTTTTGGCGGGCCATTGGGGGACACGAGCTGGAAACCCGCATAAATCCTGGATCTTTTGAGCCAAGGCCAGCAGCCAAGCGGCTTGGATATACGCTTTTGACAAACCTGTAAAAAGCTGTATATTTATCCAGCAATCCGGCAAAACTCATCCCAAGCCCCAGGTCTTCAGATCAGGGGTTGAGACGCCTCATTGCCAAAACAAACAACAAAAAAGGAGACAAAGAATGAGCCGCACTCAGACCTACGCCGACATCTTGCTGAACCTGCCTGTCGACGACACCCTCAAAACCTTCATCGAGCGCCACACATTGCCTATGCCAGAGGGCTGGGTCTGGCATGACTCGATCCAAGCCTCCAAGAGCCTGATTGGCTTAATTCAGATGCACCCTAATGTCGCCATGCGCGACCGCATCGTGGCCGGGCTGCATGCCAGTACGCTGCTGGCTCACCCCTTGGGCAAGCAGGCCATGTTTCAGGCTGCACATGACCGGCCGACGGAATTGATGGGACTCATCGCTTGCAAGAACGACCTGCACCGGGCCTTCTGGCTGTACGTCCATCACCCGGCGCTGTTTGAGGCGGCGGCCGAGATCGAATATCTGGACCATCATGGTCAGCAAGCCCAACAGCACGATCTGGGCATCAAGCAGCCCATCAAGCGCGACGAGGCCGCGATCGCCGAGTTCAGTGATGCCATCAAGGGGTTCTACCAGAGGGAGCTGGGGTGTGGCGAGGTCTGCGTGGTCAATGTGCTTGACCGGGCGCGAGGCACGCAATTGATTTCTATCCATGCCAAAGACCTGGCCACGGCTAAGCTGGAATTCGAGGGAAGTCAGCTGCAGCGTAGGGTTGGCAGTCCGAACATCCACATGGTGCTGGAATATGCCCAAGCCACCGGTGTGGCTCGCACCATCATTCGTGGTGGAGCCAAGTACCACACGATGTTGTGTGAGGCATTTGCCAGGTACTTGTTGGGCGTGGATGCCGATGCACAGCGCATCCAAACGCCAAGGCTGAACCTCTCAACCTTACGTCTGGGCATGAACATTCCACAGGCGATCGATGACGGTTTCGTCGGCCTGCAGGTCAAGAGTGTGACTGTCGTCAGTGGTTGTGGCCAACTCAAGATGGAGTGCACCGCCAGTGCGTCCAGCGATCAGCGCTGCGTGACCGATTTGCTGGCCGAATACTTTGGCTCAGAAAACCCGCTCACGCGCGGGTGGTTGATCCAGGCGGCGGCGCTCAATTTCTACCTTGCACCCATGCAGGGTAAGAGACGCTGCCCGGTGGTCAGTGTGGAGATCACAAGCAAGGGGCGCTTGAACCTGCACAAGTTCGATGAAAAGCTGAGAACACAGATCGAGGGCTATTTGGTGCAACTGGGCATCTTGAAAGGGCAGCAGGTGCTCCAGCCTGATCCAAAGACTGCAAAGCCGAAGGTTCTGGTCGGTGGCTTGTTTGAGTGAGGGTATTGAATGGAGATCACATTGAACCAGCAAGCCATCAATCTGGCTGCGCTCTTATTCGTGCGGGGCGGCGTCTCACTGGAGAGCGGCTTGCATGACGGGGAAATCTCGGCCCTGAATGTTCTCAAGCAGGTCAAGGCAGTTGTAGCGAGGCAGATCAACACCTCTGATGCTTTGTGTGCCTTTTGTGGGCTGTATCGAGGACCCATCTTCCGAAACGACGACGGCCTTATGGTGCAGTGCCCGGACTGTGGTCCGTTTCGGCTGGACCCGGCCAGTCAGCGCAGTTGGCAGTTGGACGATGAATGGCTGATTCGCAAGTTGCGTGGCGCGTTGGACATTGCTGCGCACTCATCGGTATCGCCCATCGTGGAGGGGGTTTGGGACATTGGGAGGTACAAGAAACGGCCGGTGGTGCTGGCTCGCCGGATCGATTTGGTCGAGCGCCACGGGCTGCGGATTTTTCATGGCCCTGAGCCACGTAATCAAAGCTGGGTGATTACGCCCAGACCATTAGGGCGCTTGTCCCAGGACCCGTTGGCTGGTATTGCGACCTGGTGGCATCTGGAAGACCGGTTCACCCTGCATGGCATGGCGTTGCGGTTGCACGAAGACGATTCTGATGTCGATGTCGATGCCAACGGTGCGGTTATTCCGGTAGCCGTCCATGGGCCGTTCAGTCACGACTTCTCTTGGGTGCATTTGGATAGCTGGCCACAAGGCCCCATCCGTTTGACCGAGGCTCAGGGGAGATTGTTTGCTGTCATGTGGGAGAGCCGACACCAGCCACAGTCTGCGGAATTTCTCATGCGGAAAGCCGGTCTGGCCAGCGAAAAGCCGATGGATGTTTTCAAGCTAAAAGCATCAAATCGTGGTGACGCTAAATATGAAGGCCCGCTTCACGCATATGAGAAGCTCGTGATTCGACAGCGGCGACATGGCCTTTATCGCTTGAAGATGTGAGGAAATAATATGGCTTGGAGCAGACGGTTAGATTGGGTTGCCAATCGTCTGTGCAGCGTAATCGGTCGCACGACCTGGCGGCTTCAACTTCCAGTTCCGGCAATAGGCCAGTCGTTCAAAGGACTTTGATTTTGGAGTAAGGATTCCTTCCTACGCTACAGTCAAAGTATCACTAATACCCATGAGCAAATGTTCAACTTCCTTGTAACAGCCACCGAAGACGCTTGGGATCAGCCTGGGTATGAGTACTCTCGGGGACGGTTTCTTGAATACACCAGCGACGAAATTGCGGAAAGTTTCCGTGAATTGAAGGCTGCGCAGCTTGCTGCCTTGACAGAGATACCCTGCCTTTTCGCTTACGAGGGAACCGATAAACCGATGCGGATAGGTAGGCTTAAAAGTGTCAAGCTTAGGGACAATGGGCGATCATTGCTTGTCGTTCCAGAGCTTAATCCTGCAATTCCACCTATTCCATTTGCCGCTATAGAGCCGTTGCAGGGGCTGCTCGATATACGGAGCTGGGAGCTGACGCGTACCCATTGGGCACTGAAAGATGAGGATCTTCTCCAGGTTCTGGCTGAAGCTGGCATCGACTTGAATGAAGTCCCCCCATCTAAGGTCTCCAAGGCTAATTTACCACGCCCAGTAAATGCTACCTTCGAGGCAGGCTCAGTGAGTGCTTTCATTGAGCACGTTCTGGAACTAAACCATGGAGGACGGGAGGTGTTCTACCGGGGACATTCGAATCGGACAAAGTATCGTCTTGAGCCATCAATCTCCCGCAAGGACGAGAAAGGCAACTATGTCTACCGTGATGCAGAAGACCAGCTTTACAGGGAGCTCTTGGTATCGAATTCCATCGACTTTCAAGGTGACGTTTACACGCTCGACCGGCTCGTCCGAATGCAACACTACTCTCTGCCGACGCGCCTGCTAGACATCACATCGAATCCGTTGATTGCTTTGTACTTTGCTTGCAAGAGTAATCCGACGCAGGACGGCGAAGTAATCGTGTTTTCGATGGTGAGAGAACAAATCAAGTACTTCGACTCAGATACTGCTAGTTGCATCGCAAACCTGACTAGGCTCTCGAAAGTATCGAAGGACGCATTGGACTTCAGCAGCCTGGATGTCCGAAAATTCAATAAGCTAGCGCCAGTCAAACAGTTGCTGCACTTCATCAAGGAAGAAAAACCGTTCTTCGAGCCTAGGTTGGAGCCGAAGGATCTCAGGTCCATCATCTGTGTAAAGGGCAAACGCACCAACAGTCGTATAGCTTTTCAGTCCGGAGCCTTCCTGCTGTTTGGTCATGACGCCACCCTGAATGAGGGGGGGAGCCCCGAAATATCAGTCCAGCGCATCGCTGTGACTAACAAGGAAACGGTGCTGAGACAGTTGGACCAACTGAACATCAACGAAAGCACTGTCTTCCCCTACATCGAGAACTCTGCTAAGTACTTAGCTCAGAAGTTCGCGTTTCGCAGCCCAGCTGTTCAATAGGGTTCAGACCGCCTGAGTGGTGTAAGGTTAAGCGAACCTACCGCGGCCGTCCGAAGTTAAAGCAGCCTCGACCATGTTCCATCGACGTCAGTACGCCACGGGAGAACACCAGCTTGCATGGCCTTTAGTTCCACCGCTACTGCATTCATCGGGTGGCCATACGAGTTCCCGCCACATGAAATAGGTGTTGTTATGGTGGGGAATACTGCCAGCCAGTCCGCCGCAGCTGGATTTCCAGCCAAACCACCATGATGCGGCGTTACCAATACACACGGTTGTTGAAAAAATACTGGCACTTTGCTCGCTGCAGCGAGCACCTTATCGTAGTGGTGGTCACCCGTAAGTAGCGCAATTCCGTGCTTCCCGCGAACACCTAAGACAATCCCTGTTTGGTTTCGCGAACGGCCTGGCGTAGCGCGGAACATTGTGAAAACGCCCTTTTCCCAAAGCGGCTTCAGAACGATTTCTCTTGACGTACCTGACCTATCCGCTGGCTGTTGCGCCGCCAAGGTGACACCATTTTGGGTCAATAGCCTGAGTACCCGCTTGTAGGTTTCGGTGTCTGGTATCTGGCTTGGTGCGAAGACCACGCGAAGTTTTGCGAGCTCCGCCGGAGCGAACTCCAGTAGTGCGTGAAAGTGGTCGATATCCCAATGACTGATTACGATACTGATCGATCTGGTTTCGCTCGCAATTTTCCGTCCGGCCACTAAAGCTCGCACCTTTGCCTTCGTGAACCATCTGCCTGCGCCGACGTCGTAAATCACTCGGTCTGTAGTAGTTTTAATCTCATTCCAGTTTCCATGACCACAGTCGACAACTGTCAACTCGATGTCACCAGTTGGATTTGGATCGACAACCAACTCCATAGTACTTCGCGGTATCTTGGCCACTCGCGGCGTGGTCAAAAATTGGGCGTAATTGCCATTACTCGGTATTCCAACTAAATTGGCGCGCAAGAATGAAGCGCTGGAGTCATTAGGATTGGTTCTTTGATAGCTTGTGCCGACAAATGATTCAAGATCTATGTCGTACCATGATCCCTCCTTGAACCCGTGGTAACCAGAAGGGGTATAGGAGAGTCGTAGCATTGAAGCTTGATTCGAAGATACAGCTCCGTCCAACTCTGACTGGTCATTTAGAAATGAAGCCAGTCGTACATGGTCGTCCATTGTTGCGACATCAAGAATCACATCGTGGCTTCCGGAAACCATGTCGATGTCGACTTGCTGAATATAGAAAAGCATAGCGTTTTA
>JBEEJZ010000083.1:0-3681 GCA_041168905.1 Pseudomonadota bacterium
AGTGGCTGAACACGTTCAGCCTGCGGCAACTCGGCTTGCGAGGCTTCCAGCTGCTCCAGTAGCTCGTCCAGCGAAGTGACCTGCGCAATGGCCTGCACTCTCGCCGCTACGCCCTGGTGGCCGTGACTCCCGGCCAATTTGGCCAGACGAACGCCATCGGCCTCGATCAGGCGGACGCCGGCTTCGGTGACCTTGTCAAGAAACTGGCGCATGCGGACATCTCGGCGGCCAGGATCCACATAAATCTCAACGATGGAGGAAGGTGCCGTCTTGAGACGCACGCCTACGGCATGAAAGCCGAACAACACTTTGGGAGAAGACATGGGCTGGATTATCCCAGCCCACAGGTCTGGGTTCGGCTGGAAACCCAGATCAGACAGAAACGACTTGCCCGGCCTCGATGGTGATACGGCGCTCGCAGCGTTGGGCAATCGCCGGGTCGTGTGTCACCATCACCAAGGTGGTGCCCTGCTCCCGGTTCAGTTCAAACATGAGGTTCATCACGGTCTCGCCGGTCGCAAAGTCCAGGCTGCCAGTCGGTTCATCCGCCAGCAAGACCGCAGGCTGTACCACAAAGGCACGCGCCAGTGCGACTCGCTGCTGCTCACCACCGCTCAGCACCTTGGGGTAGCTGCGCAGGCGCTGGGCCAGCCCCACGCGAGCCAGCATCTCGGACGCCAATTTCCGGGCATCTCGTTGGCCAGACAGCTCCAGCGGCAACATGACGTTCTCAAGCGCTGTCAGATTTCCCAAAAGCTGGAAGCTCTGAAACACAAACCCCACCTTCTGGGCACGCAGCGCAGCACGCTCGTCTTCGTTGATGGCAAACAGGTCCTGGCCGCCGATGCGCACCGTGCCACGCGTGGGCGTATCCAGGCCGGCAATGATGGACAGCAAAGTGCTTTTCCCAGACCCGGACGCACCGACAATGGCCGCTGTTTCCCTGGCTGCCAGCGAAAAATCAATATCACGCAAAATGTCCAATGTCCCGGTGGAATCGGTCACGGACTTGAACACATGCTCTACGGAAATCATTGCATCTGACATGAAGCTCTCTTTGTTTCGTCGCCACTGTATCTTGCTGCTAACAGGCCTGTGGTTGGCAGGGGGATGGCCAGTCGCCACCGCCAGTGCTACGAGTGTGTCCCCATCCGGCACCACCCTGTTGATTTTGGGCGATTCCCTCAGCGCTGAGTATGGCCTCAAACGGGGCACTGGCTGGGTCAGCCTGCTTCAGCAACGGTTAGATCAGCAACGCATCAAGGCGCAGGTGGTCAATGCCAGCATCAGTGGCGATACCACCTCGGGTGGGCGCTCACGGCTGCCAGCGCTGCTGGCCCAACACCGGCCGACCCATGTGGTGATCGAGCTCGGCGCCAATGATGCGCTGCGCGGCCTGCCTTTGCAAATGACCCAGGACAACCTCAGCCGGATGACCGAACAGGCGCAGGCGGCAGGTGCCCGTGTCTTGCTGGTAGGCATGCAGGTGCCGCCCAACTACGGTGCCGATTACGCCCAGCGCTTTGCTGGGATCTTTCGCACCGTGGCCACCAGCCAGCGAGCTGCACTCGTCCCCTTTTTTCTCAAAGGCGTAGCCGACGCGCCCAATGCCATGGACTTGTTCCAAAACGACCGCATCCACCCCAAGGAAGAGGCCCACCCCACCCTGCTGAACAATGTTTGGCCTGAATTGAAGAAACTTCTGAAATGAGTCTGAGTACCCTGAGCGCCGAGCTGGCGATTCATCGTCTGCATGAGTTCGACACCATCATTGATGCCCGCAGCGAAGATGAATTTCTGGAAGATCACCTGCCCGGCGCCTTGAACTGGCCCACCCTGAACAACGACGAGCGACGCATCGTAGGCACTACATACAAGCAGATCAGTGCCTTTGAAGCGCGTAAACAAGGTGCGGCGATGGCAGCGCGCAACATCTCCGCCCATATCGAGCGGGAGGTGCTGGACAAACCCAAAGGCTGGCGGCCCTTGGCCTACTGCTGGCGCGGTGGCAAGCGCAGCGGTTCACTGTCGCTCATCCTCGACCAGATTGGCTTCAACGTCACCTTGCTCGAAGGTGGCTACAAGGCCTTTCGGGCAGCACTGGTCAATGACATTGCCCGCCTGGCACCCACATTCGACTTCCGTGTGGTGTGTGGCACCACTGGATCGGGGAAAACCCGTCTATTGCATGCGCTCGCTAGGCAAGGGGCCCAGGTGCTGGATCTGGAGGCCTTGGCGAATCACCGCAGCTCGGTGCTGGGTGCCATACCGGGCCTGGCCCAGCCTACGCAAAAAGGCTTTGACACACTGGTGTGGGACCAGCTGCGCCGTTTTGACCCAACCCGCCCGGTGTTTGTGGAAAGTGAAAGCAAAAAAGTCGGCAACGTGAGCGTGCCCGCTACCCTGGTCGAAGCCATGCGTGCGGGCCACTGTCTCAATCTCAGCCTAGCCGACGCAGAACGGGTGCAATTACTGCTGGAAGACTACGACTACTTTGTGCAGGACACTGCACATTTTTGCAACCGGCTCGATGTGCTGGCCACATTCAGGGGCAAAGCACAAGTGGAGGCCTGGAAAGCGCAGGTTCACAACGGCGGAATTGGCCAGGTGGTGCAAGACCTGCTGACCTTGCACTACGACCCGGTGTACCTGCAGTCCATGCAAAGAAACTTTTTGCGCTTTGGTGCTGCCAGTCAGCTGCTAGCTGAAGACCGAACCCCTAGAGCAATGGACGCCGTGGCGGCTCGGGTGCTGAAAACTGAGGCGCAGGAGGCACAGGCCTGAGCCAGCCATATCGATATCGTGAGTCGGTAGCCGTCAGTCGGTTGCGACGGGGTTGGCTCCCTCTTGCTCGCCGCCTTCAGGCTGATCTGCGGCCTGGTCCTCAGCAGATGCATCACCGGTCTTGCGCTCTGCTTTTTGCTTTAATTTTTCTTCTTTTTTCTTCTTTTTTGCCAGTTCTTTCTGGCGTTTTTCGTAACCGTAATTGGGTGTTGCCAAGGTGTGCTTTCAGTGTTGGGCCCACACTGTAACAGCTCGGGCGCCAAGCAAGCCGACCAAACTCAGCGCTGCAGGCTGTCCAGTGCCTGGGCCAGATCGGCCTGCAAATCCATCGCGTCTTCCAGGCCTATGGCCAGACGCACCAGAATGCCTTGCTCCAAGTGCGCAGGCCATCCTTGGCGCATGGTTCGAAGGTCGTAGGGCATCACCAGGCTCACTGGGCCGCCCCAGCTATAGCCGATCTTGAACAAACGCAGACGATCGCAAAAGGCATCAACCTCCGCTTGACCGAATTCAGGCTTGAAGACCAGGCTCAACAGCCCAGCCGCGCCCCCAAAAGCACCTGCCTCAGACGTTTCACACAGGGCGCGCCAATGCTCATGACCCGGAGAGCCAGCCAGGGCCGGGTGCAGCACCTGCGCAAATTTGGGTCGCTGCTGGCACCACTGAGCCAGATGCCGTGCTGTACGGTCGTGCGCTTCGTAGCGCAGCCGGATACTCGGCAGAGACCGCAAAACGGCCTCGGCATCGTTGCCCGCGACACCCGAGCCCAGGCGCATATGCGTGAGCTTCATGCGCATGTGCAAACCGGCATCACGAGTGATGACACTGCCCATCAGGACATCACCGCCACCACTGGGATATTTGGTCAGCGCATGCACGGAAATATCGACGCCCAGG
>JBEEJZ010000084.1:0-7227 GCA_041168905.1 Pseudomonadota bacterium
CGGTTTCCTTCACACGCCAGCTCGCAATGTTGCTCAAGGTGGTGGTGCCTTCAGCATACAAGGCCATGACGGCCAGGGTCATGGCGGCATCGGGAATGTGGTTGCAGTCGAGGTTGATGGCCTTCAAGGGCCAGCCCTGGCCCGGTGCGCCGCGGCTGATTTCCAGCCAGTTCGGCCCACTGTTGACTTGTGCACCCATGGCCTGTGCGGCTTCGATGAAACGAATATCGCCCTGGATGGAGCTGGCGCCCACGCCCTCGATGCGCACTTTTTGACCCAGTGCGGGGTCTGCCGCGATGGCACCTACCGCGATGAAATAGCTGGCCGATGACGCGTCTGCCTCGACATGAACCACGCCGGGCGATTGCAATTTGCAGCCCGCCGGTATGGTGAATCGCTGCCAGCCCTCACGTTGGACGGCCACGCCAAAGGTCGCCAACATCTTGAGCGTGATATCGATGTAAGGCTTGGAAATCAGCTCTCCTGTCACCTCAATCACGATGTTCTGCCTGGCCACCAGCGGTAGGGCCATCAACAGGGCGGTGAGAAACTGGCTGGAAACATCGCCTCGTACCTGGATGGGCTCATCCAATTTCAGCTTTGGAGACCCGATTTTGAGAGGTGGGTAGCCCTCGTTACCCAGGTAGTCAATCTGGCAGCCCAGCAGGCGCAGTGCATCGACCAGATCGCCTATGGGGCGCTCGTGCATGCGAGCGACACCGCTCAATTCGAAGTCGCCTCCCACTACCGCCAATGCGGCAGTCAAGGGGCGCATGGCCGTGCCAGCGTTGCCCATGAACAGTTGCGCAGAGCCTGTGTCGATTCGGCCGCCCAGCCCGTCAATGTCAACCGTGGTGCCAGCTTGCCGCACACCACAGCCGAGTTGGCGCAAGGCTGCCAACATCACACGCGTGTCGTCCGAGTCCAGCAAGTCGTGCAGGGTGGTGGTGCCGGCGCACAGGGCCGACAGCAAGAGTACGCGGTTGGAAATGCTCTTGGAGCCGGGTAACACGACGGTGCCGTCAGCGCTGTCGAGGGCAGGAAGATCAAGAAAGGGGATGTTGAACATGAAAACGGAGGGCTAAGACAGTGTCCATTGGGCGCGGGTGCGGCTGGCATCACTGATGAGATTCTTGAGCGCATCGCCATCACCTGCCGAGATGCAGATTTCCAGCGCCTCGAGTGCCTGCCGGAACAGCCTGGACTGTTGCAACACATCGTCTCGATTGGCAATCAGGATGTCACGCCACATGGAGGGCTCGCTGGCCGCGATACGACTGAAGTCTCTGAATCCGGTGCCAGCCAAGCTCAAATAACGGTCGCCTTGCGACTGCTGCACCAGAGCATTCATGTATGCGAAGGCCAGCAGATGGGGCAGGTGGCTGACCGCGGCGAAAGCCGCATCATGGTCCGCTGCGCTCATTCGGGCCACTTTGCAACCCAATGCCGTCCATAGCGCCTTAGCCTGCTGGACTTGTGCGGCACCTGTCTCAGCCTCGGGCGTGAGGATGACAGGACGGCCTTTGTAGAGCAGGGGGTCTGCGTTGTCGACGCCGGATACCTCCTTGCCAGCGATGGGGTGGACCGGCACAAACGCCCCGAAAGACGCACCCAGTGCACGACGGGCCGCTTGAATCACGTCCTGCTTGGTCGAGCCCACGTCCATGATCAGCATGTCGGAGGTAACTTGGGGCTGAATGGCCCGCAGCGTGCTTTCGGTAGATGCGACAGGCACGGCCAGAAGAACCAAGTCTGAGCCAGCCGCAGCATGCTCTGCAGTCTCGGCTTGCTCGTCAATCACACCGAGGCTTAAAGCCTGAGTTGAGCTGGCTGTGGACCTGCTGTAGCCCACCACTCGCTTGACCAACCCCGCATTTTTGAGGGCCATGGCGAAGGAGCCGCCCATCAGCCCGCAGCCTATCAGGCCCAATTGCTCGAACATCATCAATCGTTGACCGGGTAGGTTCCGAGTACCTTGAAAAACGCACACAACGCTTTGAGTTCAACCAGTGCCTGCGCCACGTGAGGCTGCGAGGCGTGGCCCTGCAAATCAATGTAGAAGAAGTACTCCCATTGCCCGGTGCGTGCTGGTCGCGACTCAAACCGTGTCATTGACACGCCATGGTTCTTGAGCGGCACCAGCAGATCATGCAGTGCACCCGGGCGGTTTTCGACCGATACGACCAAACTGGTGCAATCCTGCCCGCTGGCCGGTGGCGTGGACAGTGTTTGGGGTAGGCAAATCACTGCAAAACGCGTGCGGTTGTAGGCATCATCCTGAATGGCGTGTGCGGCGATGTGCAAGCCAAACTGTGCTGCAGCTCGCTCGCTGGCCAAGCCCGCCCAGGCCGGATTGGTGCTGGCCAAACGGGCGCCTTCGGCGTTACTGGCGACGGCTCGACGTTCTGCGTGGGGTAGGTGGCGGGACAGCCAGGTCTGGCATTGCGCCAGCGCCTGCGGGTGAGCGAGCACAACTTCGATGCCTTCCAGGGCGTTGCTCAGGCGCAGCAGGTTGTGTCTCACCATCAGGCTGACTTCGCCCACGACGTGCGTCGGCGTGTGCAGAAACAGGTCCAGCGATCGGGTGACGACGCCTTCAGTCGAGTTTTCAACCCCAACGACGCCAAACTGTGCATTGCCAGCGGCGGTGGCCTGAAACACCTCATCAAAGTTGGCGCAATAAACCATCTCGGCCGCACTGCCGAAATACTCTAGCGCCGCTTGCTCGCAAAAGGTGCCTGCCGGCCCGAGAACAGCGACGCGCTGGGGAGCTTCCAGCGCCAGGCAGGCGGACATGATTTCGCGCCAGATTGCAGCCACATGATCACCCTTCAGGGGGCCCTGGTTGCTCTGGCGGATGTTTTCGATGACCTGTGCCACACGGTCGGGGCGGAAGAAAGGGGTGCCTTCGCGTCGTTTGACTTCACCGACCTGCTCCGCCACCTGCGCACGCTGGTTCAGCAGGCTCAGTATGTTCTGGTCGAGCACATCGATCTGCACGCGCAGTTCTGGCAATGTCGGTAACGGAGCCGAAGAGGGAGTTTCTAGGGAAGATGACATGGATGAGCGAGCAGCGTAGCGTGGAAATACGGGTGTCAAGCGTGCAAGCGCTCAAATTCTCGCATGTAGCTAACCAGCATTTGCACGCCCTCCAGGGGCATGGCGTTGTAGATGCTGGCCCGCATGCCACCCACCGATTTGTGCCCCTTCAACTGTAGGAGGCCGGCCTCTTTGGCGCCTGCCAAAAATGCGTCGTTGCGGGATTCGTCCTTCAGAAAAAAAGGCACGTTCATGCGCGAACGGCAATCGGCTGCGACCCTGTTTTCGTAAAAGCCGGAGCTGTCGATCGCGGAGTAGAGCAACTCTGCTTTGGCTATGTTGCGAGCCTCCATGGCCGATACGCCTCCTTGACGCTTGAGCCACTGAAAGGTCAGGCCCGCCATGTAGATGGAGTAAGTGGGCGGGGTGTTGAACATCGAACCGTTGTCAGCCACCGTTTGGTAGTTGAAAGCGCTCGGGCAGATGGGCAAGGCATGCCCCAGCAAATCTTCGCGGATCACGACCAAAGTCAGGCCCGCCGGCCCCAGATTTTTTTGGGCTCCGCCAAAAGCCAGTCCTACCTTCGACCAGTCCACCGGTCTGGAGGCGACATGTGACGAAAAATCAATCACCAAAGGCGCATCGCAACCCAGCGAAGTCAGATCCGGCAGAGTCTGATATTCGACGCCGTGGATGGTTTCGTTGGTGCAAACGTGAACGTAGGCCGCATCCGAGCTCAGTTGCCACGATGCTGGTTGGGGCAGGCTCAGGTGCTTATTGGCAATATTGCTGGCCGCCAAATGGGTCTGGCCGTACCTGGCGGCCTCTTGGTAAGACTTTTGGCTCCAACTGCCACTCACCACAAAGTCGGCCTTTGCTGGCCCGCCCCCCCCAAGATTACGCGCGATCAGGTTCAGGGGCACGATGGCGTTCTCTGCCAGGCCTCCTCCTTGCATGAACAGGATGTGAAAGTTCGTGGGTATGGCCAGCAGTTCACGCAAGTCCGCCTGTGCGCGCTCGTGTATCGAGATGAACTCCTTGCCACGATGGCTCATTTCCATCACGCCCATACCGGACAACTTGCCCTGAGCGTCTGGCCAGTTCAACATTTCGGCAGCGGCCTGGGCTAGTACCTCTTCAGGCATCGCGGCCGGTCCGGCCGAAAAGTTATATGGGCGTTGCGTCAAGGGATCAGCTTTCGGTTGTGCCAGTGTCTGCATCGGTGCCAGCGTCGGGAGTAGTTTCAGTGTCAGGGTCTTGGACAATCGCATCGTTTTCCATGATGCGCTGCAGACCACTGAGTCTGGAACCCTCATCCAGGCCGATCAGCGTAACGCCTTGAGTGGCTCGACCAAGTTCGCGAATTTCGCTGACACGTGTACGCACCAACACCCCCTTGTCAGTGATCAGCATGATTTCGTCTTCCGCGTGCACCAGAGTGGCGGCAACGACCTTGCCATTGCGCTCGCTTTGCTGAATGGCGATCATGCCCTTGGTTCCGCGGCCGTGGCGCGTGTACTCGGAGATGGGCGTGCGCTTGCCGTAGCCGTTTTCGGTGGCCGTCAACACACTGGTGCGAGCTGCGGGGCCCGCCTCGACAGTCGGGTCATCTTGTTCGGCGACCAGCATGGCGATCACGCCTTGGCCCTCTTCAAGCATCATGCCGCGCACGCCGCGAGCATTACGCCCCATGGGGCGCACGTCATTCTCATCAAAGCGGACGGCTTTGCCACCGTCACTGAACAGCATCACATCGTGTTTTCCATCGGTGAGCGCCGCGCCGATCAAGTAGTCGCCCTCGTCCAGGTCCACGGCGATGATGCCAGCCTTGCGCGGGTTGCTGAACTCATCCAGCGCCGTTTTCTTGACTGTGCCCATGCTGGTAGCCATGAACACAAATTCACTAGCTGGGAAGCTGCGCTTGTCACCAGTCAGCGGTAGGACCACCGTGATTTTTTCACCATCAGTCAATGGGAACATGTTGACGATGGGCCGACCGCGAGAGCCACGTGATCCTTGCGGCACTTCCCACACCTTGAGCCAATACAGTCGGCCCCGGTTGGAGAAGCACAGGATGTAATCGTGTGTATTGGCGATAAACAGTTGATCAACCCAGTCGTCCTCTTTGGTTGCGGTGGCCTGCTTGCCCCGCCCGCCACGCTTTTGTGAACGGTATTCACCCAAAGGTTGGCTCTTGATATAGCCGCTGTGGCTGAGCGTGACCACCATGTCGGTGGGTGTGATCAGATCCTCAGTGCTCAGATCGAACGAGCTGTGCTCGACCAGACTGCGCCGCGCGCCGAGCTTGGTTTGCCCAAATTCCGATTTGATGGCACCCAACTCTTCGCCGATGATGACCGACACCCGCTCTGGTCGCGCCAGGATGTCCAGCAGGTCGTCAATTTCAGCCATGACCTGCTTGTACTCGGCCACGATCTTGTCTTGCTCCAGACCCGTCAGGCGCTGCAGACGCATCTGCAAAATTTCTTGCGCCTGGGTTTCAGACAGACGGTAGAGGCCATCCGCACCCATGCCGAATTCAGCTTCCAGCCCGTCAGGGCGATAGTCGTCTGCGCTGATCACGCCACCATCGGCACGGGTGCGGGTCAACATCTCTCGCACGAGCTTGCTGTCCCAAGGCCGGTTCATCAATTCGGCTTTGGCCACCGGCGGCGTGGGTGCGTTTCGAATGATTGCAATGAACTCGTCAATGTTGGCGAGGGCCACAGCCAGGCCTTCCAGCACGTGACCACGCTCGCGTGCCTTGCGCAGCTCAAACACCGTGCGGCGGGTGACGACTTCACGCCGGTGGTCTAGGAAGACCTCGATCAGATCCTTGAGGTTACACAGCTTGGGTTGGCCGTTGACCAATGCCACCATGTTCATGCCAAAGGTGTCTTGCAACTGGGTCTGCTTGTACAGGTTATTCAGCACAACCTCAGGGACTTCGCCGCGCTTGAGCTCAATCACCAGGCGCATCCCCGATTTGTCCGATTCGTCCTGAATGTGACTGATGCCTTCGAGCTTTTTCTCGTGCACCAATTCCGCCATGCGTTCCTGCAAAGTCTTCTTGTTGACCTGATATGGCAACTCATCAACGATGATGGCCTGGCGCTGGCCACGGTCTATGTCTTCAAAGTGGCAGCGGGCCCGCATGACGACGCGGCCTCGCCCTGTACGGTAGCCGTCTTTCACCCCATTGATGCCGTAAATGATGCCGGCCGTTGGAAAGTCCGGTGCTGGGATGATCTCCATCAGCTCGTCAATGCTGGCATCGGGATTGCGCAGTAAATGCAGGCAAGCGTCGACGACTTCGTTGAGGTTGTGGGGAGGGATATTGGTTGCCATGCCCACCGCAATACCGCCGGACCCGTTAACAAGCAAATTGGGCAATCGGGTGGGCAGAACCAAGGGTTCTTTTTCAGATCCGTCGTAATTGGGGCCGAAGTCGACCGTCTCCTTGTCCAGGTCAGCCAGCAGTTCGTGCGCGATCTTGGCCAGGCGGATTTCGGTGTAGCGCATGGCCGCAGCGTTGTCGCCGTCAACAGAACCAAAATTACCCTGGCCGTCAACCAACATGTGACGCATCGAAAAATCCTGCGCCATACGCACGATCGTGTCATAGACCGATTGGTCCCCGTGCGGGTGGTACTTACCAATCACATCGCCCACGATACGAGCAGACTTCTTGTAGGCTCGATTCCAGTCGTTGTTGAGCTCGTGCATGGCAAACAGCACGCGCCTGTGAACCGGCTTGAGACCGTCGCGAGCGTCTGGCAATGCACGACCCACAATCACGCTCATGGCGTAATCGAGGTAACTGCGGCGCATCTCCTCTTCAAGGCTGATGGGCAGAGTTTCTTTGGCGAATGAAGTCATTAAAAAGGGGCCTGCGACGCAAAGCCTTGCATTTTAAGGACATGCTGATGTGGCAAAGCCACAACGGTTGAGTCTGCGCAATCAATAGACAGGCGTTCCGTCAGCGCCCCCACAGGAATTCTTTGCGGGCTGTGGCACAATATTTACAAGCCTTTCCGTGTGTTGCGGTCAGGTTACTTCTTTTAATCGCAGTTTTGCTGCGGCTTTCCATCAGGAGAATAACCTTGAAAAAACTGAACAAAGTAGCGATGTTGGTCGCGTCCGTCCTGGTGGCTGGCGCTGCCGGTGCCCAAACCATCGACAACTGGC
>JBEEJZ010000085.1:0-12141 GCA_041168905.1 Pseudomonadota bacterium
CTCAGTCGGTAGAGCGCCGGACTGTTAATCCGTAGGTCCCTGGTTCGAGCCCAGGTCGAGGAGCCAAACATTAAAGGGTTTGTACGAAAGTACAAACCCTTTTTTTTGACCTCAATCATCACTTGGAAAAATGGTGAATTCCAATATTCAAGGGGTGCCTCCTCCAGCAAGGTCTGCAGCCCCTCAGCCTATGGATCGTGCACTCATGGAGGGTTACGTATCTACTCGCCTTAGTGATCCTAACCCTCGGGTGGGCTGCGTCGTCACAGACTTTTTTGGGACGGTGCTGTCTCGAGGCCACACGCAACGCGCTGGAGGTCCTCATGCTGAAGTGATGGCATTGCATGCTGCGCACGCTGCTGGGCATGATCTCAGAGGTGCAACAGCCTACGTCACGCTGGAGCCCTGCTCCCACTTTGGGCGCACCCCCCCATGTTGCAATGCACTGATAGATGCAGGTGTTGCCAAGGTGGTTATTGCGCTGCAAGACCCAAATCCGCTGGTGGCGGGTCAAGGCATAGCGCGGTTGCGAGCAGCGGGCATCGAGGTAGAGCTACTGGCCGCAGACAGCGCGGCCTCGCTTCAGGCCCGCGAGCTCAACATTGGCTTTTTCAGCCGTATGGTGCGCAAAACCCCCTGGGTGCGGATGAAGATGGCGTCTTCGATGGATGGCACCACGGCTTTGCACAACGGTGCCAGCCAGTGGATCACCGGCGCCGAGGCGCGCGCCGACGGCCATGCCTGGCGCGCCAGAGCCAGCGCGGTGCTGACCGGCATCGGCACGGTGCAGAGCGACGACCCCCGACTGGACGTGAGGCTGGTTGAAACACACATCCAGCCCAGACGGGTGGTCGTGGACTCCAGGCTGGAGATCGACCTGAACGCCAAGCTACTGCTAGCGCCCGGTGAAGTTCTGATTTACACCACGGCGCCGGTAGAGCAGCACAGCGAAAAACGCGCCGCACTGGCAGACAAGGGTGTGCAGGTCGTCAATTGCGGCAATGCCGATGGCAAAGTTGATTTGGCCGCCGTGTTGCGCGACCTGGCTGCGCGCGAAGTCAACGAATTGCATCTGGAAGCCGGCCACAAGCTCAACGGATCTTTTTTGCGTGAAGATCTGGTGGACGAGTTGCTGCTGTACATGGCGCCCAAATTGTTGGGGCCAGGCGCGGGGCTAGCCAACCTCGGGCCCTATACCGAACTCGCCCAAGGGCGAGAATTTGAGTGGCTGGATACCGCTCGGGTAGGCACCGACCTGCGCCTGAGGGCCAGACCTCCCGGACGAGCGGATTTTTAGCGCCTGCGCATTTCATGGCCCTTCCTGCGGGAAGGGCCCAGTTTGTCTGCGAAAATCTGAGGATGTTCACCGGAATCATTACCGCTGTGGGGCGCATCGTCGCCACACAAGAGCTGGGAAGCTCATCTCAACACGGCAAGCGCCTCTTCATCGAGTGCCCGGCCGGCTACCTTGACGACGTCGGCCTGGGTGACAGCATTGCGCTCAACGGTGCCTGCATGACCGTCACGTCGTTTAACGTGGCAGACCGGCAGTTCACCATCGACATCTCAGCCGAGTCGCTGGACAAGACCACCGGCCTGACCCAAATGGGCCCCATCAACCTCGAAAAAGCACTTCGCGCACATGACCGGCTGGGCGGTCATATCGTTTCGGGGCATGTTGATGGCATGGGCCAGGTCAGCCACTTTGCCCAGGTTGGGGAAAGCTGGGAGCTGCGCATACATATCCCCGCGGCGCTGGCCAAGTACCTGGCCTACAAGGGGTCCATCACCATCAACGGCGTGAGCCTGACGGTGAACAGCGTCAAGGATTTGGCCGATGGCTGTGAGATCAGCATCAACCTGATACCGCACACCGTAGAAAACACCGCACTGGGTGGCCTCACCGCCGGCGCCCATGTCAACCTCGAGATCGACATGATCGCGCGCTATGTGGAGCGCATGCTCACCAGCGCGCCCACCCCATTCCAGAAAGCCTCCTCATGACAATCCAGAGTAGCAAAGCCCCCGTCGACATCTCTCCCGTGGAAGACATCGTGGCCGACATGCGCGCGGGTCGCATGGTGATTCTGATTGACGAAGAAGACCGCGAGAACGAAGGTGATCTGGTCCTCGCAGCTGATCACGTGACTCCCGAGGCGATCAATTTCATGGCCCGCTTTGGCCGCGGACTGATTTGCCTGACCCTGACCCGCGAACGCTGCGAACGGCTCAAACTGCCGCCCATGGCCGTGCGCAACGGCACCAAGATGAGCACGGCGTTCACCGTTTCCATTGAGGCGGCTGAGGGCGTCACCACCGGTATTTCAGCAGCAGACCGTGCCCGCACGGTGCAGGTCGCCGTGGCGAAAGGCGCTGTTGCCGATGACCTGGTGCAGCCGGGCCATGTTTTTCCCTTACAGGCAGTGGATGGCGGCGTGCTGATGCGTGCCGGGCATACCGAAGCTGGCTGCGATCTGGCGGGCATGGCGGGGTGCACGCCAAGCTCGGTGATCTGCGAGATCATGAAGGACGATGGCACTATGGCACGCCTGCCTGATCTACAGATATTTGCCGCCGAGCACGGACTCAAGATCGGCACCATTGCGGACCTGATCGAGCACCGCAGCCGCATGGAATCGCTGATCTCCAAGGTGGGCAGCCGCGCCATCAACACCGCCTATGGTGACTTCACCCTTCATGCCTTCACCGACCAACCCAGTGCCGGCGTCCACCTGGCGCTTGTCAAAGGCAGCTGGGACGCCCAAGCCTCCGTTCTGGCGCGCGTGCACGAGCCCCTGTCGGTGCTGGACGCACTGGAAATCAATCGTTCCATGCATTCCTGGAGCCTGGACAAAAGCCTGCAACGCATCGAGCAAGAAGGCCAGGGTGTGGTGGTATTACTCAATTGCGGCGAGAGCGGCGAGCAATTGCTGGCACAGTTCGAAGGCACGGCCCGCCCCAGCCAGGCGCCCGAGCGCGGTCGCATGGATTTGCGCACCTACGGCATCGGCGCACAGATTCTGCGCGAGTGTGGCGTGCACAAGATGACACTGATGGGCAGCCCACGCCGCATGCCCAGCATGACCGGCTATGGCCTGGAAATTGTGGGCTATACCGTGCCCACCGACCCCATTGCACACAAGGACTGACCATGTTTGGAGCTGAAAAAGGACATATCGCGGACGTGGATCAGCGCATGAACGGCAAGAAATTGCGCATCGGAATTGTGCAGGCCAGGTTCAATGACAACATCACCAACACGCTGGCCTCTGCCTGCCGCACCGAATTGCTCGCGCTGGGCGTGCAAGACAAGAATATCGACCATGTGACGGTGCCCGGCGCGCTGGAAGTGCCGGTGGCCCTGATGGCCATGGCCGAGAAGTCGCAGTACGACGCGCTGGTGGCCCTGGGCTGCATCATTCGGGGTGAGACCTATCACTTTGAGTTGGTCGCCAACGAGTCCGGGGCGGGTGTCAGCCGCGTCTCGCTGGACTACCAGTTGCCCATTGCCAACGCCATCATCACCACTGAAAACCTAGAACAAGCCATCGCACGGCAAACCGACAAGGGGCGTGATGCAGCCCGCGTTGCCGTAGAAATGGCCAACCTGATGGACGAATTGGCATGACCGAACCTACTTCAGGCGAACGCCCTCCCCGCCAGGCACGCACCGGCTTGACCTCGACTGGCGTACGCAAGGCTGCCAGCAAATCGGGCCGCAGTCGCGCACGTGAATTTGCACTCCAGGCCCTGTATCAGCACCTGGTTGGGCGCAATGACGCCGCCGAGATCGACGCCTTCACCCGCGACCTGGCTGGTTTCAACAAGGCCGACGCGGTGCACTTTGACGCCTTGCTGCATGGCTGCGTGGAAGAAGGTGAAGCCCTGGATGCCCTGATCAAGCCCCTGTTGGACCGGGATCTGGGCGAGATTTCGCCCATCGAACGCGGTGTCATGTGGATCGGCGCTTACGAGCTTCAGCACTGCCCTGATGTACCTTGGCGTGTCGTGATCAATGAGTGCATTGAGCTGGCCAAGGCTTTTGGTGGCACAGATGGGCATAAATACGTCAATGCGGTGCTGAATGGCTTGAGTCCCGGCCTACGCCCGCATGAAGTTGCAGCAGACCGGGCCCATGGCCGGGCGCCAGCCTGACGCCTGCACCGCATGAACATCTCTGCGCGCGCCCAGCGCATAGAGCCTTTTTATGTGATGGAAGTGGCCAAGGCCGCGTCTGAACTGGCGCGTCAGGTTGCGGACACGGCCTCACCCATGATCTTTTTGAACATCGGTGAGCCGGACTTCACTGCCCCCCCGCTGGTGCAGGAAGCCGCCCACAGGGCCATCCGCGACGGCTTGAGCCAATACACCGCTGCCACTGGCTTGCCGCAACTTCGCGAGCGCATCAGCCATTGGTACACCGAAAGCCAGGGGTTGAACATCCCGGCCAGCCGCATTGTGGTGACAGCCGGGGCGTCGGCCGCCTTGCAGCTGGCCTGCCTGGCACTGATCGACCCGGGCGACGAGATTCTGATGCCAGACCCTAGCTACCCCTGCAACAGGCAATTTGTGCAGGCGGCAGGCGGGCAGGCCGTGCTTATTGCATCGACGGCGGCAGACCGCTTTCAGCTCAATGCAGACCAGGTGCGCGAGGCCTGGCGACCCGCCAACAGCGAGCATCGCGGCACGCGCGGTGTGCTGCTTGCGTCGCCGTCGAACCCGACAGGCACCTCGATACGCCCCGAGGAACTCCGCCGCATCCATGAAGTGGTGAGTGAGCGCGGGGGCATCACCCTGGTCGACGAGATTTACCTGCCGCTGAGTTTCGAGGCCGACTATGGGCGCAGCGCGCTGGCCTTGGATGAGCACATCATCAGCATCAACAGCTTCAGCAAGTACTTCAACATGACGGGTTGGCGGCTGGGCTGGATGGTGGTGCCCGAGGTATTGGTGCCGGCAATCGAGCGCTTGGCCCAAAACCTGTTTATTTGCCCCAGCGCCATTGCCCAACATGCGGCGCTGGCCTGCTTCGAGCCCGAGAGCATTGCCGTGCATGAAAGCCGTCGTGCCGAATTCAAGGCCAGGCGCGACTACTTTGTGCCGGCGCTCAACGACCTGGGACTGAACGTCCCGGTCATGCCCGATGGTGCGTTTTACGCCTGGGCTGATTGCACCCAAGCCTGCCAGCGACTGGGCGTGGCCGACAGCTGGGAGCTGAGCTTCGAGCTGATGAAGCAGGCGCACATCGCCGTGACGCCTGGCAAGGACTTTGGCACTGCCGATACTCGGCGCTACATCCGGTTTTCCACGGCGAACGCCATGCCACAACTGCAGGACACCGTGACGCGACTGAAGGTGCTGTTGGCATGAATGCTATTGTCACGAGCCCCTCCCTCACGCCCAAACGCGTCGAATTTGCCTGGCCAATACGGGTTTACTGGGAAGATACCGATGCCGGCGGCATCGTGTTCTACGCCAACTACCTGAAGTTTTTTGAACGTGCCCGCACCGAATGGCTGCGCTCTCTGGGCATCGGGCAGCAGGCCCTGCGCGAGCAGACTGGTGGCATGTTTGTCGTGTCAGACACACAACTGCGCTACCTGCAAGCAGCGCGGCTCGATGACGAACTGATTGTTACCGCCTGCCTGCAGAACATCGGCAGGGCGTCCATGACAATCGCACAAGAGGCTCGCCTGAAAAGCAGTGAATTGGCTCAGCCGAAGCAGTTGTTATGTGGCGGCACGATACGCATCGGCTGGGTCGATGCAGTCAGCATGAGCCCGGCAAGAATCCCCTCCTCCATTCTGGAACTGTTGACATGAACCAAGACCTCTCCATCCTTCACCTTGTGCTGAACGCCAGCGTGGTGGTGCAGCTCGTGATGCTGCTGCTGGTGCTGGTGTCCATCTCGAGCTGGGCCGCCATCTTTAGGAAATTGTTTGCCCTGCGGCGGGTCAAGGCCCTGAACGAAACCTTTGAGCGGGAATTCTGGTCAGGCACCAGCATCAACGATCTGTTTCTGGCAGCCACCAAAAATGCCCGTGAGGCTGGCCCCATGGAACGCATTTTTGCCAGCGGCATGCGCGAATTTCAAAAGCTGCGTGAGCGTCGCATCACGGACACGGGCACCTTGCTAGACGGAGCCCGCCGCGCCATGCGGGCGAGCTTTCAACGCGAAATGGATGTGATTGAAAGCCATCTCTCCTTTTTGGCATCGGTCGGTTCTGTGTCGCCCTATGTGGGTCTGTTTGGCACTGTGTGGGGCATCATGCATGCGTTCACCGGTCTGGCCAGTCTGCAGCAAGTGACCCTGTCGACCGTGGCACCTGGCATTGCGGAGGCCTTGGTTGCCACCGCCATCGGCCTGTTCTCGGCCATTCCGGCCGTGGTGGCCTACAACCGCTTCGCCCGTGACATCGACCGTGTCGCCAACATGCTGGAGACCTTCATTGAAGAGTTTTCCAATATCCTGCAGCGCAATCTGGGCTCGCAGACTGCCTCCGACCGCTAAGGCCAACAGGAAAGTCACGCCATGCCACAAGTTGCAAGCCGCGGACGCGGGCGGCGCACCATCAACGAGATCAACATGGTGCCCTTCATCGACGTGATGTTGGTGCTGTTGATCATCTTCATGGTGACTGCGCCGCTGATCACACCCAGCATGATCGACCTGCCCAGCATGGGCAAGGCAGCAAAGCAACCCGATCAGGTGATCCAGATCGTGATTTCCAAAGACGAGCAGCTCGAACTCAAGATCAAGGAGAGCAGCAAGCCTGTACAGCTCAGCACTGTGGCTGCCGAAGTGAAAAGTGCTCAAGGCCCCAGCGGTGGCGCGGCCCCGGCGAGCACCGCGGTGGTGATCAGTGCGGACAAAACCGTGAAGTACGAAACCGTGGTGAAGGTGATGGACAGCCTGCAGCGCGCCGGCATTGCCCGGGTGGGTTTGTCAGTGCAGATGGTGAACTGAGGGCCGTCAAACTGTCATGAACGACGCACAGGAACGCAACGAGTTTGCCCCACCGCCAACGCCAGGCTTTCTGCGCGCCCTGGCCCTGGCAGTGGCGGCTCATCTGCTTTTGCTGGTCGGCCTGACAACTGCCGTGAGCTGGAAGCGCGAGGCCGTCACCCTCTCCGCCGAGGCGGAGTTGTGGTCGGCTGTCCCGCAGGAAGCTGCGCCCAAACTGGTGGAGCCCCCGCCTGCGCCACCCGAGCCCGAGGCCCGCCCAGAACCAGAGCCCGTCAAACCACCACTTCCGCCCAAGGCATCCGAGCCCGACATCAATCTTGAGCAGCTCAAAAAACAAAAAGCGGCCAAGGAGAAAGAACGGCAGGAACAGTTGCGGGAGCAGGAGCAGGCTCGCCTGAAAGCCGAAAAGCTGGAAAAAGCCGATAAGGCCAAAAAAGAAAAGCTGGCGGAGGAAAAAAAGAAACTGCAGGAGCGAGAGCTCGCTGCAGACAAGAAAAAGAAAGAGCTTGAAGCCAAGCGCAAGGAAGCTGAAAAAGAGCAACGCGACGCAAAGCTGCAAGAAGCCTTGCGGCAAGAGAATTTGAAACGCATGTCGGCTCTGGCCGGTACTGCGGGTGTGGCCGGAGCATCGGGCTCGGCCAGCGCCAAGGGTTCTGCCTTGCAGTCATCAGGCCCGTCAGCCAGCTACGGCGGGCGCATTCGGGCGCGAATCAAACCCAATATCGTGTTCACGGACGACATTCCTGGCAACCCCACCGCTGAGGTTGAGGTACGAACATCCCCGGATGGCACCATCATTGGACGCAAACTAGAAAAATCGAGCGGCAACACCGCCTGGGATCAAGCCGTTCTGAAGGCCATAGACAAAACCGAAGTCCTGCCACGAGACACCGATGGCAGCGTCCCGTCGCGACTCGTGATCAGCTTCAGGCCCAAAGACTGAGCGCGACGTCCTCAGTCGTAAGCGATTTCGGCCAAACCCGCGTCCGACTGTGTGCGCCAGGCGGCGAGTGCTGCGTCGCTGGGAAAAAAGCGGGCATCGTCCCCCAGTTGCAGCTCTGCAAGCGCACCCACACATTGCGCGGACACCGCACCCGTTCGTTTGATAGCGAATCGCACGCCCAGGCCCAACCATACATCGCCGTGCTCGGTTTCTTCACGTTGGGCCGGGAATTCCTGCAATAACCTGGCCACCTGAGGCGTCTGACCATGAACGGCCACACGCAGATATTTGCCAAAGCGGCAGCGTGCCTGATCCAGACTCCAGATCTGCTGTACCGTGAGCTGCAAACCACCCGAGAACCGATCCGGCTGGACCTTGCCCATCACGATGATGAGCTCATCGTCTTTCAACAGGTTTTTGTGCGCGTTGAGCAAGGCTTCATCGGCCCGGGCGTCGATCACCGAGGACTTGTCATCGAGCTTGAACAGGCCCAGCTTGCCGCGCTGACCGTTGATCACACGCAGGTCGCTCACAATGCCGGCCAACAACTGCGGTTCCCGGGTGTCGATCAGGTCGTCGATCTGGCGTTTGGCAAAGCGGCGAACTTCAAGTGCAACTTCATCAAACAGGTGGCCTGAGAGGTAGAAGCCCACCGCCGTTTTTTCATAAGTCAGGCGCTCTTTCACACCCCAAGGCAAAGCGTCGACCAAATCTGGCTCTTGCGTGCTGGAGCCGTGGTCGTCTTCCCCCATGTCAAACAAACCGACCTGATTGGCATTGGCCAAGGTGGCGTTGGCAAAGTCAAACGCCCGGTCCACCGACGCCAGCAAAGAAGCACGGTTGAGTTGCAAGCTGTCAAAGGCACCGGCCTTGATCAGTGCCTCCAGGCAACGCTTGTTGAGGCGGCTGCGGTCCACACGCACACAAAAATCGAACAGGCTCTTGAAGGGGCCGCTGTCTGAGCCGCGCGGGCCGTCCCCCCTGCCCTCACGGGCCGCCACGATCGCCTCAATGGCCGCCTGGCCCGTGCCCTTGATGGCGCCCAGGCCGTAGCGAATTTCCTTGTCCGAAATAGGTTCAAACCGGTACGCGCCTCGGTTCACGTTGGGCGACTCGAAGCTCATGCCCATCTTCACCGCGTCCTCGAACAGCACCTTGAGCTTGTCGGTGTCGTCCATTTCCACGGTCATATTGGCGCAGAAGAACTCGGCGGTGTAATGCACCTTGAGCCAACCCGTGTGGTACGCCAGCAAGGAATAGGCGGCAGCATGGGACTTGTTGAATCCGTAGCCGGCGAATTTTTCCATCAAGTCAAAGATCTCGTCGGCCTTGGCCTCGCTGATGTTGTTCTTGGCCGCACCCTCGCGGAAGATCTGGCGGTGCTGGGCCATTTCCTCGGCTTTTTTCTTGCCCATCGCCCGGCGCAAGAGGTCGGCGCCGCCCAGTGAGTAGCCGCCCAGTATCTGCGCGGTTTGCATCACCTGTTCCTGGTAGACCATGATGCCGTAAGTCTCGGAGAGCATCTCTGCCACCAGCGGATGCGGATACTCCACCTCTTCGCGGCCATGCTTGCGCGCCACAAAACTGGGTATCAGGTCCATGGGCCCTGGCCGATACAGGGCGTTCAGGGCAATCAAGTCCTCCAGCCGGGTGGGCTTGGCATCGCGCAACATGCCCTGCATGCCCCGACTTTCAAACTGGAACACCGCCTCGGTCTTGCCATCGGCAAAGAGCTGATAGGTCTTGCGGTCGTCCAGCGCAATGTTCTCGAAGGCAAAATTTTCCTGGCCCTTGTGGCGCTTGATGATGAAATCTCGGGCGATTTCCAGAATGGTCAGTGTGGCCAGGCCCAAGAAGTCGAACTTGACCAGGCCCACCGCTTCGACGTCATCCTTGTCGTATTGGCTCACCGCCGACTCGCTGCCCGGCTGCTGGTAGAGCGGGCAAAAGTCGGTGAGCTTGCCTGGCGCGATCAACACACCTCCTGCGTGCATGCCCACGTTGCGGGTCATGCCCTCCAGCTTTTGAGCCAGTGCCAGTAGCGTCTTGACTTCATCTTCCTTAGCCAGGCGATCCGCCAGAATGGGCTCGGCGGCAATAGCGCCTTCGATGGTGATGTGCTGGCCCGGCTTGTTGGGAATGAGCTTGCTGATGCCATCGCAAAAGTTGTAGCTCATGTCCAGCACCCGACCGACGTCGCGTATGGCCGCGCGTGCCGCCATGGTGCCAAAGGTCGCGATCTGGCTAACCGCATCCTTGCCGTATTTCTCTTTCACATAGTCAATGACCCGATCGCGGTTGCTCTGGCAAAAGTCAATATCAAAGTCGGGCATGGACACCCGCTCGGGGTTCAGGAAGCGCTCGAACAGCAACTTGTACTGCAGGGGGTCCAGGTCGGTGATCTTCAGGGCATAGGCCACGAGGGAACCTGCACCGGAGCCACGGCCAGGCCCGACTGGGCAACCATTCTTCTTGGCCCAATTGATGAAGTCGCCCACAATCAGAAAGTAGCCCGGAAAGCCCATCTTCAAGATGGTGTTGATTTCAAACTCGAGCCGTTCCAGGTAGCGCGGCCGCTCGGCATCTCGCTTGGCCGCATCGGGGTAGAGATGCGCCAAGCGCTCCTCCAGGCCCTGGTTAGAGGCGTGGCGGAAATATTCCTCGGGCGTCAGGTTTCGGCCATCCACCTCGGGTGTCGGGAAATCGGGCAATTGCGGCTTGCCAAGTACAAGCGTCAAATTGCAGCGACGGGCGACCTCCACGGTGTTGGCCAACGCTGCCGGGATATCGGCAAACAGCTCGCACATCTGGGCGCCCGTCTTGAAATACTGCTCCCGGGTGAATTTGCGCACCCTGCGCTGGTTGCCCAGGATTTCCCCCTCCGAAATACACACACGGGCTTCATGCGCCTCGTAATCCTCAGGTAGGGCAAATTGCACGGGGTGTGTCGCCACCACGGGCAACTTCAACTGAACAGCCAATGCCACCGCAGCCGCAACGTGAGTTTCATCGTCCGCCCGACCAGCACGCTGCACCTCCAGGTAGAAGCGATGCGGGAACAGGGCCGCCATCTGTAAAGCCAACGCGCTTGCACGCACAGAGTCACCTTGCAGCAAGGCTTGCCCCACCGGCCCGGCCTGCGCGCCAGACAGGGCAATCAAGCCCTCTCCCAAAGTCTGCAACCACTCCAGCTTGAGGGCGGCCTGGCCCCTGACCACGTTGCTGGTGTAAGCGCGGGCCAAAAGTTCGGACAGGTTCAGGTAACCCTGCTTGTTCTGGACCAGCAAAACCATCCGCGAGAAATTTGCCGGGTCCTTGTCGAGCCCCTCCAGCACAACTTCCGCCCCCATCAGGGGTTTAACGCCCTTGGCCCGGGCTTCCTTGTAAAACTTGATGCCGCCAAAAAGATTGTTCAGATCGGTGATGGCAAGTGCTGGCTGACCATCTGCGGCAGCGGCCTTAACCACCTCGTCGATGCGATTGGTGCCGTCAACCACCGAAAATTCGGTGTGCAAGCGTAGATGTACAAACATGAAATGAAGCTAAAAACAGTGCTGGGTGGAGAGGCCTACGCCTAGAACAGTGCGGTGGACGGAAAAAAAGAGGCCGTCGTCGCCTGATGTGATTCGGTGTTGAGCGATGCCGATGAAGTTAGGCTATTTCGGGGATAGCATTATTCGGGCGCAAATTGAGGTTGGTTTCTGTCACAATTTCCCTAACTTTACATCCATCGCACCTACGAGCAAGGACTAATCCATGAGCAGCGACCTGATCAAACACGTATCTGATGCCTCCTTCGAGGCCGATGTGCTTCAATCCCAGCAGCCTGTTTTGGTGGACTACTGGGCGGAGTGGTGTGGACCCTGCAAGATGATTGCCCCCATTCTGGACGAAGTGTCCGCCGCCTACGAGGGCAAGCTCCAAATTGCCAAGATGAATGTGGACGAGAACCGGGACATCCCGGCAAAATTTGGTATCCGTGGCATTCCCACCCTGATGCTGTTCAAGGGTGGCCAGCTGGCAGCGACCAAAGTGGGCGCTCTGAGCAAATCCCAACTGACAGCGTTCATCGATCAGCAACTGGCTTGATCAAGCTCTCTGCCGCAGCGGGCCCCGAACCATGTGAGGGGCCTTTTTATTTCCTGTCATAATTCCAGCACGCACCAGCCCTAGCACCGGGCAGGCTGCGTTTCCGGCTTAGGCCACGAGACCTCACAGGCTCTCGAGCTTT
>JBEEJZ010000086.1:0-4542 GCA_041168905.1 Pseudomonadota bacterium
CGGTGTTCAAAGTCAGTTGAAGCAGTGGGGGGCGGGCTGTCAGTCGGCGGCGGTGCGTTGATGTCAATGGGTGCCAAACGTCAGGGTGGTGGCGCCAGATGACTGGCGTTGGGGCGGTGTCATTGGGTTTTCGCTGGGTTTCGCCGCTGGGGAGGCCGCCTAGCATGGGGGCCAGCCGTTCTCCTGATGCAGCCATGCCTGGCATGGGAATGGTGTCGTCCTGGCGCCCTGGGTCGCCCTCACCATTCCCTTGAGCTTTGTTTGGTATGACACAAGACAACGTTTTCCCCCCGCGTGCCCTTCGCGCCGTGACGGCCATGGTGGCAGGCTTGTGTTTGTCGGTTGGCTGTGCGCTGGTCGGTCTGCAGCCGGTGGCGGCCGCCACCGCAGGTACAGCCAGCACCGAGGCAGCAACCCGCTATCCCATCGTTCTGGTGCACGGTTTGATGGGCTTTGACAGCATCTTGGGTGTCGACTATTGGTTCCAGATCCCAGCGGCCTTGCGGCGGGCGGGGGCCACCGTGCTGGTGGCCAAGGTTTCCGCGGTGAACGACAACGATGTGCGCGGGGAGCAGTTGTTGCAGCAACTCAAGGCTTGGCAGGCCGCCAAGGGTTACCAGCGGTTCAATCTGATCGGACACAGTCAAGGCGGCCCCACAGCCAGGTACGTGGCCGGTGTCGCGCCCAGCTTGGTGGCCAGCGTCACGACCGTGGGCAGCCCCCACACCATCGACACGTCATTGCCGGTGGATGGCGTGATGTCGGTGTTGATCAGTCAGCCCAAGACTGCAGAGAACATGGGGGCATTCATCGACTGGCTGTCAGGCGCAGGCAAGTTGCCTCAGGACGCTGGCGCCTTGCTGAGCTGGGCTCAGAACACGGCAGCATTCAATGCCCGCTTCCCGGCCGGGGCACCTTCGACGCCTTGTGGCGAGGGGGCCGAGCGGGCGGACAACGGCATCTATTTCTACTCTGTGGCGGGCAACCAAGCCAAAACCAACAGCCTGGATCCGTCGGACGTGATCCTCAAGCCCGGCGCCACGCCCAGTGATGGCCTGGTGACTGTGTGCGCAGCACACTGGGGCAAGGTGTTGCGCGACGATTACCCATGGAACCACCTTGATCAGGTCAATCAAGTCATGGGTTTGATCGGCAAGGGTGCGCCTGACCCCGTGGCGTTTTATGTGCAACAGGCCAATCGCCTCAAAGGCAAGGGGTTGTGATGTTCAAGAAGATGTTGAAGGCAAGTTGCCTGACGCTGGGGATGGTGCTGGCCAGCGCGAGCGCAAGCCAGGCGGCCACTGGAACTGTGGTCAGCGAGAGCGGCTACGCTCAAACACGTTACCCCATCGTGCTGGTGCACGGGTTCATGGGTTTTGACCGCATCCTGGGTGTGGATTATTGGTACCAGATTCCGCAAGCGCTTCGCAAATCAGGCGCGAAGGTCTACATCGCGGAGGTGTCTCAGCTCAACAGCAACAGCGTGCGCGGGGAGCAACTGCTGCAGCAAATCCAGGCCTGGGCTGCCAAGGACGGCTTCACCAAGGTCAACCTGATCGGTCACAGCCAAGGCGGCCCCACAGCGCGCTACGTGGCTGGGGTCGCGCCGAAATGGGTGGCCAGCGTCACGACGATGGCGTCTCCGCACACCATCAGCGGCGCCGATGCCGCTGACAACGTGGTCGGTGACATGTTGAGCAAGTACCCCGACTTCACGCTGGCGATGGCCAAAATGATCGCGCTGCTGTCTGGGCGCCCCAGCAATCCGCAGGACATCTCCGCTTTCACCGGCAATTTCGCCGATGAGTTGGCCACGTTCAACGCCAAGTTTCCTGCAGGCCTGCCATCTGTGCCTTGTGGGGAAGGGGAGCCTGTGGTCAAGGGGGTGGCCTATTTCTCGGCCAGTGGCAACCGCGGCAAGACCAACAGCTGGGACCCTTCTGACCAGATCATGGTCGACAAGCCGGACAACGATGGCATCGTGCCTCGATGTTCGTCTCACCTGGGCAAAGTGTTGAGAGACGACTACCCCTGGAATCACCTCGATGAGGTCAATCAGGTCTTTGGCTTGATCGGCAAGGGGGCACCTGATCCGGTGTCGTTTTACCTGCAGCAGGCGAATCGGTTGAAGCTGATGGGCTTGTGACGGCGCCTGCCGGTGAGGGGGGTGCTAGACTTTGCGCCGCTTGTGCGGGAGCGTCGGTTGGTTTGGTGCCTGGCGGGCGCGTCGCGCGGGCTCAAGATCTCAGCGAAATGGCCGACATGACTGCTCACAACCCCCAACCGGTCAACGACATGGACTATCCCGGCAACCTCTTCGTGGTGTCGGCGCCCAGCGGCACCGGCAAATCCAGCCTGGTCAAGGCCTTGCTGGAGCTGGATTCGCGCTTGCAGGTGTCGGTGTCGCACACCACCCGCACACCGCGTGGCCAGGAGCAAAACGGCCGCGAGTACTGGTTCGTGCCCAAAGAGCAGTTCCAGGCGATGATCGACCACGGTGACTTCTTTGAGCACGCCGAGGTGCACGGGAACCACTACGGCACCTCGCGCAAGGCCATTGAAGACCGCATTCAGCACGGGGAAGACGTGGTGCTGGAGATCGATTGGCAGGGCGCGCTGCAGATCAAGAAGATCTTCCCCAACGCGATCCTGATCTTCATCCTGCCGCCCAGCTACGAAGAGCTGTTGCAGCGCCTGAACCGCCGTGGCGAGGATTCGCCCGAGACGATCGAGCTGCGCATGAACAATGCCCGCATCGAGGTGGGACAGGCCCAGCACTTCGATTTCATCGTGGTCAATGCACTTTTTGAGTCGGCGCTGTTCGATTTGAAGGCCATTGTTCACTCACAGCGGTTAAAATACGCGGCTCAGCGTCGGAACAAGTCCACCGTGTTCCGTGCCCTGAACCTGGTTTGAGACCTGGTTTTTTCATCATCTGGAGCACCTCATGGCCCGCATCACCGTCGAAGACTGCCTGCAAAAGATCCCGAACCGCTTCCAGCTGGTGCTCGCCGCGACCTACCGCGCCCGCATGCTGAGCCAGGGTCACACCCCCAAGATCGAGTCGCGCAACAAGCCCAGCGTGACCGCCCTGCGCGAGATCGCCGCTGGCCAAGTGGGCCTGGAAATGCTGCGCAAGGTCCCGACCTGATCGCGCGGTCTTCCCCCCGCTGAACAAGGCCCGCTCACCCCGGGCCTTTTTCTTTTGTTGGCTCTGTTGCAGGCCCCACGGTGTGGGGCCGATCGCGCTAAAGTCTGTCCATGACCGATGCTGCCGCGGCCTCTTTTGCCGCCCTGACCCACAAGCTGGATTACCTCGACGAGGCGGACATCCGCCGCGTCCGTGAGGCCTATCGTTTCGCCGACGAGGCCCACCTGGGGCAGTTCCGAGCCAGCGGGGAGCCCTACATCACCCACCCGATTGCGGTGGCCGGCCTGTGTGCCGACTGGAAGCTGGACGTGCAGGCCATCATGGCCGCGCTCATGCACGACGCCATGGAAGACTGCGGCGTCACCAAGATCGAGCTGATCGAGCGATTCGGGGCCCCCACGGCCGAACTGGTCGACGGCCTGACCAAACTCGACAAGCTGCACTTTTCCACCAAGGAAGAATCGCAGGCCGAGTCCTTCCGCAAGATGCTGCTGGCCATGGCGCGCGACGTGCGCGTCATCCTGATCAAGCTGGCCGACCGGCTGCACAACATGCGGACCATGGGCGCCATGGCGGCCCACAAGCGGGCGCGCATTGCCCGTGAAACGCTGGAAATCTACGTGCCCATCGCCCACCGGCTGGGCCTGAACCAGACTTACCGCGAGCTCCAGGAGCTGTCCTTCCAGTACATCAACCCGTGGCGTTACGGGGTGCTGGCCAAGGCCGTGAAGCGCACGCGCGGCAACCGCCGCGACCTGGTCGACCGCATCCGCCGCGAGGTGGAGCACGCCTTTGGCGAGGCCGGCATGGTGGTGGAGTGCTACGGCCGGGAGAAGACGATTTTCTCCATCTACAACAAGATGGTGGAAAAGAGCCTGAGCTTTGCCCAGGTGAGCGACATCTTCGGGTTCCGCATCGTGACGCGTGAGCTGCTCGATTGCTACCGTGCCTTGGGGGTGCTGCACCAGCTCTACAAGCCGCTGCCCGGCCGGTTCAAGGACTACATCGCGATCCCGAAGGCCAACGGCTACCAGTCTTTGCACACCACGCTGGTGAACCCGGTGGGCACGGCGGTGGAGTTCCAGATCCGCTCGCAAGCCATGCACGATGTGGCCGAGAAGGGCATTGCTGCCCACTGGATGTACAAGGAAAACGAAGCCGACGACGAGGCTTCGCCGCAGCAGGCCGCCGTGTGGCTGCAGTCGCTGATCGACATCCAGCACGAAACCCGCGACTCGGCCGAGTTCCTGGAGCATTTGAAGATCGACCTCTTCCCCGAGTCGGTGTATGTGCTCACGCCGAAGTCGCGCCTCGTGGCGCTGCCCAAGGGGGCGACGCCGGTGGACTTTGCCTATGCCAGTCACTCCGGTGTGGGCGACCGCTGCGTGTCG
>JBEEJZ010000087.1:0-6331 GCA_041168905.1 Pseudomonadota bacterium
TGCCATCGTCCTCAAAAACGGCCGCCGTAGCGGGGTCACGTCCGGCGGGAAAGTGCAACAGTGCGGCGCGGTAGGCCTTCATCAGTGAACACCCTTCAAAGTACCCTGAACCCCCTTCACCAGCCAGTTCATTTGCAGGATCTGATCGTCACTCAGGGCCTGGCCAGCAGGAATGACGACTTTGCCCTGGTTATCGCGAACATCCTGCCTGGCAGCAAACGGACGCAGCTTGCCTTTGGCAATGTCTTTTTGCCGCGCAAGCACCTCAGTCTGGACGGCCCTGGGCACGCGACTGCCGAAGTCGCCGACACGGATCATGCCTTCGCGCACACCGCCCCACACATTGCCCGTGGTCCAGCTGCCATTGAGTACCGACTTCGCGCGTTGCGTGTAGTAATCGCCCCACTGGTGGGTGACCGCAACGATCTGGGCATTGGGCGCCACCTTGCGCATGTCCGAGTGGTAGGCCACCGCCATCTTGCCGCGCTCCTGCGCGGCCACCATCACCGCATTGGAGCCCGTATGGAAGGCCAGCACGTCGACGTTCTGATTCATCAGCGTCATGGCCGCATCCCGCTCGCGGGTCGGGTCAAACCAGGCATTCAGCCAGATCACCTTGACCTGCGCCTTCGGATTCACCGAACGCATGCCCAGCGTGAAGGCGTTGATGCCCTGCAGCACTTCGGGAATGGGAAAGCCCGCCACGTAGCCGGCGAGGTTGCTTTGCGTCATCCGACCAGCGGCAATACCGGCCAGATACCGGCCCTCGTAGTAGCGCGCATTTGACGCCGCCACGTTCGCAGCAGTCTTGTAGCCAGTCACCGACTCAAACTTCACGCCAGGGAATTCTTGCGCCACCTTGAGTGTGGGCTCCATGTAGCCAAAGCTGGGCGTGAAGATGATGTGGTTGCCCTGCTGGGCCAAGTCCCGAATCACGCGCTCGGCATCTGGCCCCTCGGCCACGTTTTCAACGAAGGTGGTCACGACCTTCTCACCCAGCGCTGCCGCCATGGCTTTGCGCCCCTCATCGTGCTGGTGCACCCAACCCGCTTCGGTGAGCGGTGCCACATAAACAAAGGCGGCCTTGAGGGGTGGCTGAACAGTGCTGGCGGGGGAGGTCTGCGAAACAGCAGACAGCGAAACAAAAGAAAAACAGGCGGCCACGAGCGCGGCAGCGAGGTTTTTGTACATGGTAGTCCTCTACATGGCCCCAACAATGAAAACTCGCGCTGCGGGGCAACAACGCGAGCCCGGATTTTAGGCGTTCAGTAATCGTGCTCAGCGAAGCTTTCGAAGACGGTTTTGAGCTGATGCTCCCAATCGCGCTTGGAGGCTTCGGGGGCAAAACTGGCTTCGAGGCTGTTCCAGGCCAGGGTGTAGGCGTGGCGAGCGCCCAAGCCCGTGGCAGCGAAGGTCTGGGTGTAGTTGTCGTTGATGTAGCCGCCAAAGTAAGCCGGATCGTCCGAATTGATGGTGACGCACAGGCCGGCGTCCAGCAATTGGGGCAGGTTGTGGTTTGCCAGCGTTGGAAATACGCACAGCTTGAGGTTGCTCAAGGGGCATACGGTCAGCGGTGTCTGATCGGCCTTCAGACGCTGCACCAGCTCCGGGTCTTTCAAGGACTGCACGCCGTGGTCGATGCGCTGCACCTTGAGTACATCCAGAGCACTCCACAAATAAGCCGGCGGCCCCTCCTCGCCGGCGTGGGCAACCAGGTGCAGGCCCAAGGCCTTGCACCTTGCAAACACCTGGGCAAACTTTTCGGGTGGATGGCCCAGCTCGCTGGAGTCCAGGCCCACGCCTATGAACTTGTCCTTGAAGGGCAAGGCCTGCTCCAGCGTTGCCAAGGCATCTTCTTCGCTCAGATGCCGCAAGAAGCAAAGGATGAGATCGGCACTAACGCCTATGGCCTTGGCGTCCTGGCAAGCCCGGTACAAGCCACCGATCACCACGCTCATGGGCACGCCACGCGCCGTGTGGGTCTGCGGATCAAAAAAGATCTCGGCGCGCACCACATGGTCGGCGGCGGCACGCTGCAGGTAGGCCCAGGCCATGTCATAAAAGTCCTGCTCCTTCAGCAGCACGCTGGCACCCGCGTAGTAAATGTCCAGAAAACTCTGCAAGTTGGTGAAGGCATAGGCACTGCGCAGTGCGTCGACATCGGCATAGGGCAAGGCCACACCGTTGCGCTGGGCCAGGGCAAAGATGAGTTCGGGCTCCAACGAACCCTCGATATGGATGTGCAACTCCGCCTTCGGCATGGCACGCAGCAGATCAGGAAGGCGCTTGGGGGAGATCACAGGAACTTTGAACATCAGCAAACTCCAAAGGTGATGCCGGTTTTCTTCAGATAACGGCGGTAGGCAGATGATGCCTTGTCTGCAACAGTATGCAACTCGGCACGCAGGTCCAAAGGCAGGGTTTGGGGTCGCTGCGACTCCAGTACCGGCTGGTCCTGAGTAAAGATGGTGTGCTGAAAGGCGCGCAATTTATCGTCGCTCGTCTCAAAGTCGACCACAGCCAACCGGAACCACACGCGACTGGACTGGGGCGTGATGGGGCAAATGAAAAGCGCAATCGATTCGCGCCAGCCCTGCACCGCCGTGCTTCCCGCCTCGGGCACTTTGGTGAGCACAGCCGTGTAGGGCGCGGTCACGTCGTAGGTGTACTCGACTTGCGCTGTGGTTGTGGAGTGCAGGTTGGACTGAGGCTGCCAGGCCTTGCAGCCGGTCGCCCGCAGGCCGTGGGGAGTCACCTCCATCTGATAGTCGTCGATGGCCGTGTGGCTGCGTGCCCCCAGCCAACCCTCGTGCACAAAACCAAAGTGGGCCATGTCCAGAAAGTTCTCGACGATGCGTGGCGCACTGGTGGCCACGTCGTACGGGCCGCAATTCACCTTGCGCAAACGGGGGTCGGACTCCGCCTCAAAAACGGGAAGTTCAACCTCGCTGGCGACGAGACGGACCCAAACCAGACCATAGGCCTCGCGCAGTTCATAAGAGCTTACACAGTGTGTGGCTGGGGGAATAAAGGCGGGCAGCGCAGGGACTCGCGTGCAGGCGCCGCCCGCGGCAAATTGCCAACCGTGATAAGGACACTCCAGTTGCCCCTGCACCACACGCCCCAGTGAGAGACGAGCGCCCCGGTGCGGGCAGCTGTCGGCAAAGGCATGCAGCTTGCCCGGTGCACTACGCCACAACACCAGATCACGCCCCAGCAAACTGACTGCATGTGGCTCAGAACCGACTGCATCGGCCAAAGCCACCGGGTGCCACATTGCTTCTTCCACCATCGCCATCTCCGCCACAATACACAGCCGAAAAAAAAGCTGCCCGAGGGCAGCCTGTCGTCATGCCTCAAGCCACCGTTGACAGCAGCTTGGGCACACACTTGTGGGGCTTACTTGCCGCCAGGGATCTTGCCTTCCACGCCCTTGACGTAGAAATTGACACCACTCAGGAACTTGTCGTCAGCGACGGCGTCCTTGGCCAGAATTTCCTTGCCGTTCTGACCCACGATCGGGCCCTTCCAGACGCTGAAGCTGCCGTCCTTCAGACCCGCCTTGATTTCTTCAATCTTGGTTTTGATGTCGGCAGGCACATCTTCAGCGATGGAGACGATGTCGATCGCGCCTTCCTTCACACCCCACCAGGAACCGGTACCGCCGGTCCACTTGCCTTCCAGGGCTTCGCGGGTGGCCTGAACGTAGTACGGACCCCAGTTGATGATGCTGGATGCCAGGTGAGCCTTGGGACCATAAGCGGTCATATCAGAGTCCCAACCAAAGGCGCGCTTGCCCTTGGCTTCAGCCGTCTTCAGAACAGCAGGAGAGTCGGTGTTCTGGAACAGAACGTCGGCACCACCGTTGATCAGCGACGTTGCGGCCTCGGTTTCCTTGGGTGGGTCGAACCAGCCATTCACCCAGACCACCTTGGTCTTGACCTTGGGGTTCACCGACTGAGCACCCAGCGTGAAGCTGTTGATGTTGCGGATAACTTCAGGAATTGGGATGGAAGCCACAACGCCCAGGGTGTTGCTCTTGGTCATCTTGCCAGCGATCACACCGGCCATGTAGGCGCCTTCGTAGGTGCGGCTGTCGTAGGTGCGCATGTTCTCGGCTTGCTTGTAGCCGGTGGCGTGCTCGAACTTCACATCCTTGAAGTCGGGAGCAACCTTGAGCATGGGTTCCATATAGCCAAAGGTGGTGCCAAAAATCAGCTTGTTACCTTGACCAGCCATGTCGCGCAAGACGCGTTCGGCATCTGCCGACTCGGGCACGTTTTCTACAAAAGAGGTGACCACCTTGTCGCCAAATTCCTTTTCAACCGCCTTGCGACCGTTGTCGTGCGCGAAGGTCCAGCCGCCGTCGCCCACAGGTCCGACGTAAGCGAAGGCGATCTTCAGCGGTTCAGGCTTGGGCGCCGGTGCTGCGGCAGGCGCAGGCGCGGGCGCGGGGGCCGGCTCCTCCTTCTTGCCACAGCCCACAAGGGCAGCGCTGGCAACAGCGGTCAGGGCCGCCAGTTTCAGCAAGGAACGTTTTTGCACATCAGTCATGTTCAGTCCTTTTTATTGAACGAGATAAAACCTACCAATTACACACACAAACAAATGCCAGCTCAGTGAAAATTCACAACAGACGATTATGCAACCAGTCCATCTGTGCCCGAAGTCAGGCCCCCGGGTAGAAGGGCTTGCCTATGGAGGCCGGCATATTGATACGTATCCACTGGGGGTTACGCGATATCAATGCCAGCACCACAATAGTGGCCACGTAGGGGAGCATCGACAGAAACTCGCTGGCCACCTCCACACCCGCACCCTGCAAATGAAACTGCAGCATGGTCACGCCACCAAACAGATAAGCGCCCAGCAAGACGCGTGCCGGCCGCCAGGTGGCAAAGGTCGTCAGCGCTAGCGCGATCCACCCCTTGCCCGCAACCATGCCCTCCACCCACAAGGGCGTGTAAATGACGGAAATGTAGGCGCCCGCCAAGCCACACAAAGCCCCTCCCACAACCACCGCCAGCAAGCGTATGCGGCGCACCGGGTAACCCAGGGCGTGCGCCGACTCCGGGCTTTCGCCCACGCAGCGCATGACCAGGCCACTGCGGGTGCGGTACATGAACCAGATCAGGGCGAGCGCAATCAGAACGGTGGCATACACCAGCGGATGATGACGAAACAGGGCGGGACCAACCCATGGCAGGTCTGACAGGAAAGGGAGTGCGTATTGATGGCGCTCAGGGATCGTGGCCTGCACAAAAGAGGTGCCCACAAAGGCCGAAAAGCCCGAGCCAAACAGAGTTAGCGCCAGGCCGGTGGCGAACTGATTGGTGTTGAGCCAGATCACCAGCAGGCCGAATAGCGCGGCCAGTACCGCTCCCACCGCCATGCCCGCTGCAAAGCCCAACCAGTCGTTGCCGGTATGCACCACCGTGGCAAAACCGGCAATGGCGGCGCAGAGCATCATGCCCTCGGCACCCAGGTTGACGATGCCCACTTTTTCGTTGATCAACAAGCCCAGGGAGGCCAGAGCCAACACGGTGCCCGCGTTGAGCGTGGCCGCTAGCAGCAGCGCATAGGAGTCCATCACGCGCCTTTCCGGGCAGATGAGCCCACTTTGAGTCGGTAATTCACCAGCGTGTCACAGGCCAGGAGACAAAACAGCAGCAGCCCCTGAAACACCCCGGTCAGGGATTTGGTCAGACCCAGGCGCGATTGCGCCAGTTCGCCACCGATGTAAAACATGCTCATCAAAATGGCCGAGAACACCATGCCCACCGGATGCAAACGCCCCACATAGGCCACGATGATGGCGGCAAAGCCGTAGCCGGCCGGCACATAGGGCGTGAGCTGACCGATGGGTCCAGCCACTTCCAGTGCGCCCGCCAGACCGGCAGCGCCACCCGAAATCATGAGCGCAGTCCACAAAGCCCTGCGCGATGAAAACCCGGCGTAACGCGCGGCAGCAGGTGCCAAGCCACCCACCTGCATGGCAAAACCCGCACGGGTCCGAAACAAAAACACCCACAACCCCAGCACCCCCAGCGCCGCCAGAATCACGCCGATGTTCACCCGAGAACCCTGAAACAGCCTGGGAATCCGAGTCACCGCCTCAAAGGTCTGGGTTTGTGGAAAGTTGAAGCCCTTGGGGTCTTTCCGGGGGCCGCCCACCAGGTAACTGAGCACCTGCACAGCCACATACACCAGCATCAGACTGACCAGGATCTCATTGGCGTTGAAGCGGTCACGCAGCAAGGCGGTGATGGAAGCCCAGACCATACCCCCCAGGATGCCGGCCAGCAAAATGGGCAGCACGATCCAGGCGCTG
>JBEEJZ010000088.1:0-33007 GCA_041168905.1 Pseudomonadota bacterium
AGCTCAATTGCTTGCTTCACCACCATGGACTCGATTCTGGAAGCCCGCTCAACAAACTTGAATCGGCGTTTGCCTGAAGCCGCTGTCAGGCAAAGAGACGGCCTTGTAGGGGAATGTCCTACAGGGCCGTCGGTGGGGCGCTGATGTGTGCCCACTTTTCCAGCAGGCGAGCTGGCATCGTTTACTGACGCAGCAGGGACAGCACGCCCTGCGGAATCTGGTTGGCTTGGGCCACCATCGCGGTGCCCGCTTGCTGCAAGATCTGTGCACGCGACAGATTGGCGGTTTCTTGTGCGTAGTCTGCATCCATGATGCGCCCGCGGGACGCCGCAGAGTTCTCGGCTGCGGTACGCAAGTTGGAAATGACCTGCTCAAAGCGGTTTTGGGTGGCACCCCAGGTAGACCTGATGGAGTTGATGGTGGTCAAGTCAGCGTCAAGTACGTCAATTTCTGCTTGTGCCGACGCGTTGGATGCTCCCAGGGTTGTCGCGGTTTGCGCTGCGGCACTTGCTGTAACCGTTATTTTGTCGCCGTTATTTGCGCCGACCTGGAAGTCTGCAGAGACGGCGCCCAGGATGGGTTGTCCGTTGAATTTGGTCGATGCGATGATGCGATCGTTTTCTGCCTTGAGTAGGGTGTATTCCGAATCCAGCGTCGCGATGTCTGTTGCACCATAAGTTCCGTTAGCTGCCTGCACTGCGAGTTCACGCATGCGTTGCAGATTGTTCGTGATCGCACCCAGGGCCCCTTCAGCCGTCTGCGCCATAGAGATGCCGTCGTTGGCATTGCGGATGGCGACATTCATGCCCCGGGTCTGTGCGTCCATGCGCTCAGCAATGGCCAGGCCTGCGGCATCATCCTTGGCGCTGTTGACGCGCAGACCAGATGACAAGCGCTGCATGGAAGTCTGTAGAGAGATAGAGGAGTTGGACAGATTCCTCTGGGCGTTGAGTGATGCAACGTTGGTGTTGATAGTTGAGGCCATTTGGGGCTCCTTGTTAAAACGTGAGATCCAGAATGCCTCGGTAATCACTGCCAAGGCGTTGGGTTAATGTGTGATTGAATTCTGCGCAAACTTGAGGGAGTGGAAGCTTGAATAAACGCCGGATTTCTGCGGCTGTTCACTTCTTTCGCAGGCTCACGTGTGTTGTGAAGGTTGCATTACACGAGCGCTGGTATGTGATTTGAGGCTTCACGGGTACAAGCGCTGTGCCGTTTGTCAAAAGAAGTCTTAAGTTTGCGTGGGGGGCGTCGAAAACAACTCCAACGGGTTCTGATTCATGAATTCGTGATGACGAAGGCAGATGTGCCATCCACTGAACTTTAGGAGTACGAAATGTCTGGAATCAATACCAATATCGCTTCCACCACTGCACAACGCTGGTTGGCCGGCACGCAGAGCTCTTTGCAAACCTCGATGGCTCGTTTGTCCTCGGGCTTGCGTGTCAACACGGCTAAGGACGACGCTGCGGGCATGGCTATCGCATCCAAGTTGGAGGCCACCAAGCGAGGTACCGATGTGGGTATCCGCAATGCCAACGATGCTATTTCCATGGCAGCGATGGCAGATGGTGCGCTGGCCAGTATCACCGCCAACATTCAGCGTATGCGTGAGCTGGCAGTGCAAAAAGCGAGCGGTACTATTTCTGGCGATACAGATGCACTTGCTGCCATCAATGCTGAAATGGATCTGCTGGGTGCCGAGGTAACTCGTGTGATTGGGAACACCAAGTTCAACGGCGTAGATCTGATTGCCGCAAACACCACTTCAGTGGAACTGGGTGACGGCAGTGCTGCAGTCGCATTTGCAACGACCGCATTTACGGCAACCTTGAGCAAGGCTTCGGACACCGCCGCGCTGGACACCGCCCTCAATGCCGCTAATTTGACCCGTGCTCAGTACGGCGCCACGCAGAACCAGTTCGAATCCATTGTGGGTAATCTCCGCAGTAACTCGGAAAGCCTGTCTGCTGCACGTGGGCGGATCATGGACGCCGACTACGCCCAGGAAACTGCCAACTTGTCTCGTGCCCAGGTGCTGCAACAAGCGGGCACAGCCATGGTGGCGCAAGCCAACCAGGGTCCGCAAGGGGTGCTCGCTCTGCTTCGCTGATTTAGTTGGGTACCTGATCTTCGAGTACCCCAGGAGTTGATGGCTTAAAGCGGCGTCTGGTGATGACCAGTGCCGCTTTTTGTCCTTTTGGATGGTTTGTGTCCCCATAAACTCAAATACGGAGGGCGATATGGGAATTTCATCACCAGGTATTGGAAGCGGTCTTGATGTCAACAGCATCGTGACGCAGTTGGTTTCTATTGAAAAGCAACCCCTGACCGCCTTGAAAACCAAAGCCGCAGGTCTGCAGTCACAGGTGTCTACTTATGCGGCGATCAAATCCCAGGTGTCTGCACTGGGAGATGCTGCAACGGCCTTGAGCACGGCCAGTGACTGGGGCGTCTTTCGGGCCACCTCGACCAATGCGTCTGCCGCCACCATTTCCACCACCTCATCTGCAACAGCGACCAGCCTATCCTTGGAGATATCGACCTTGGCCAGGGCGCAGACTGCGGCTTCACGATCTCTTGCGACGGACGGTACCTTGGGTGTTGCGGGTGATGTGGGCACCCTCAGTATTGCCTTGGGGAGTTGGGCCACAGGCAGTTTTGTAGATGACGGCAGTCTGCCGGTCTCAGTCAGTATCAATGGCGATGACAAGCTCGGCACTATTGCATCGAAAATCAACGCATCCAGTGCCGGTGTGACTGCTACGGTGATGCGTACCGGGACCCAGGAGCGGCTGGTGCTTCGGTCCAGCACCACGGGAGAGGAGGCCGGCTTCAGTGTGAGCGCCTCAGGTTTCTCGGGGCTGGACAGTCTCTCGTTCAATGCGCTCAATAACCCCACTGGTTCGACCACGGGCATGGAGCTGGGTCAGACTGGCCTGAACGCTGTCGCGAAGCTAAATGGACTGCAGTTCGAGTCCGCTACCAACACCCTGACCGATGTGGTGCCAGGTGTGACCATCTCACTTAACCAGGTCACCACGTCGCCCATTGAGATTACTGTGAGCCAGGATCTGGAGGCCTTGCAAAAGAAGATACAGACGTTTGCTGATGCCTACACGGCCCTGAACAAAACAATTACAGATGCACTGCGTTACGTGCAGGGTGGCGCGTCGGGTCCATTACAAGGTGATTCGACCACCATGGGTTTGCAGCGCGTCTTGTCCAGTGTTTTGGGATCAAGCAGTACCGGGTCCACCTTTTCTCATCTGACTGAGGTTGGGCTGCAGCGGCAGAAGGATGGCTCGTTGAAAGTGGATACGACCAAGCTCGCGACGGCCATGAAAGATCTGCCTAATGTTCAAAAGTTGTTTACGCAAAACAACGGCGATACGGTCACCAATGGTTTTGGCCTGAAGTTCAAGGACTTCGCGTCCGGCCTGATTGCCTCCACCGGCACAATCACCACCAAGGCTGCGGCTCTACAAGGTTCGATTACACGAAATGCTGACGAACAGGACAAGGTCAATGCTCGTGCTGCTCGCATTGAAACCCAGTTGCGTAAACAATATTCTGACCTCGACAGCCGTTTAGTGAACTTGCAGGGGCTCAACTCCTACGTGACAGCCCAGCTGGCTCAGTGGAACAAGACGAGCTGAAGGATTGGCGTGACGTACTTTTTTATTTGGCGCATGGCGCATCGATCATGAAAACACTCCATCCCGTTCGTCGTCTCACCGCGCTGGTGCCGTTTTATGTGAGCAAATTTCGGTGCATAGGTTCGGAGTGTGAAGACAACTGCTGTACTGGATGGCAAGTGTCTGTGGACAAGAAAACTTACCAAGCCTACCGAAAGCTGGATCGGCCGGAGTTGGCGCCAATTGTTTCTGTCAGTGTTAAGCGGCAACGAAGTCAACCCAGCGACGCCAATTACGCTCGGATTGAGCTCAAACCTCACAGCGGTGAGTGCCCTTTCATGGATGGTGGCCTGTGTTCTGTGCAGAAAGAGCTCGATGAAAGCTATCTGTCCGACACTTGTTTTTCTTATCCCAGGCAGACCCGGCAATTCGCTGGCCAATACGAGCAAGCATTGACCTTGTCGTGTCCTGAGGCTGCGCGCCAGGCGCTGCTGCACCCGGACGCCTTTCAGTTTGCCGAGACATCTCTCGATGTCCGCGTTAGTCGGGTGGCGGGTGTCAGACCCAAATTCGGTCTGAGTCTTGAACTCATGAACGAGTTGCGCATCTTTTGTCTGCAGTTGATGCGTACAGAGGGGTTGGCGTTGTGGCAGCGCTTGGCCGTTTTGGGAGTTTTTTGCGAGAGCCTGGACAAGGCCTTGAGTGAACATGACCCATCAGAGGTTCGGAGCCTGATCCACAATTTCACCGTGATGGTGGAGCAGGGGCTGGTCATGGAAGCGCTTGCAACCATGCAGCCCAACCACCCCGTGCAGGCACGTGTATTTGAGGGTTTCTGGCGTGCCAAGCAGGGCTATGCGGCTTCTGCAGTTCATCGTCAAGTGGCACAAGCCGTGGCACTGGGGCTGGGGGCCGGTGGGGATCAGCAAACGGTGACGGCTGAGCAGCTGGTCGCCAATTACACAAATGGGTTGAAGCGGCTACCCGAGGCGATGCAGGCGGCACCATATTTGCTGGAACACTACATACTGAATGAAATGTTTCGCGAGGTGTTTCCTTTTGAGGGGGCAAGTCCGTACGATGACTATTTGCAACTGGTCTCGAGGTTCGGCTTGTTGCGCCTGATGTTGGCAGCCCGCTGCAATACCGATGGGGCGCTTCCTGATGCGTCCGAACTGGTCCAGACGGTACAGGTGTTTTGCCGACGCTTCCAGCACGATGCTGCTTTCACCGCCCAGGTGCGGCAGGCTTTGAAAAATGCAGGCTGGGCAGATTTGGACAAGGTGTACAGGTTCCTGATGGCTTGATTTCGGTAGCCAAAGGCCTTGAGTTTTGAACTGATTTGCCGATAAAGAATACATAGGGCAAACGTAGGAAACTCCTCATGTACTTATCTATCAATATGCGATCGGCGAATGCTTATAAAACTGTTGGGGCGGAAGCTGGCATCTTGGGTGCCGACGCGCACCAGCTGATAGGACTGATCTTTGACGCTGTGCTGAAGTCTCTTCGCGATGCCAAGGCTGCTCTCCAAGTTGGAGATGTCCTGGCAAAAGCCCAGGCAATCAGTCGTGCGACGAGACTCATTGACGAAGGTCTGCGTTCGGTGTTGAACGACGCCGGCGGTGGCGAAATTGCCGCCAACCTTAGCTCTTTGTACGACTACTCCTTGCAAAAGTTGGTGGAGGCCAATATCCGTTCTGATGTTGCACTTGTTGAGGAAGTTGAAAAGTTGTTTTTGCCCGTGGTCAGCGCTTGGAGTGAAATCCGTCCGCAAGTGATGGGTTCGGGCATGAATAACCCTTCTCAAGGCAGGGCCTGATCATGTCCCAGCAACTCCTCGACCACTACCGCGCCATCGAAGACAGTAGCCGCAAGATGCTGGATGCCGCCAAATCCGAAGATTGGGACCAGGTTGTTCAGTTCGAGAGCACCTGTGCTGTGCTCATTGAACAACTGCGCGTGCTGTCTCGCAGCGAAACGTTGCTGCCTGAGCAGCGCAAAGAAAAGACCAGCATCATGCTGCGCATCTTGCACAACGACGCACAAATCCGCTACCTGGCCGAGCCCTGGCTGGATGCGTTTGATGGCCAGGACGAGCAGAGGCCCAAGTGGCTGCACTGACTTAGCGGCCCTGAAGCCTGCCCTTACACCTGCATGTTCATGATGTCGGTGTAGGCCTGCACCATGCGGTTGCGTACATGCAAGGTGGCCTGAAAGCCGATTTGTGCTTTCTGGATGGCCACCATGGTTTCCTCCAGGCTCACATTGGGGTTTTCCATTTGCACTTCGCGCTGCAGGCGCGTTGCGTCATTTTGGGCCGCGCTCACCGAGCCCAGCGCGCTTTTCATAGCTCCTGCAAAACCACCGCCCGCGCCTTCAGCAGCCGCGGGTCCGGTGGGTCTGGTGGCCAGCCCCGTGCGGACGGTGGCGGGCATGGCAGTGGGGGTCAATCGCAAGTCCATGGTGTGTGTTCCCTTAGGTGGGCCCCGCTTCAATGGGGTGCACGAATGCTATCTGGGCCATCCCGAAACTTGAATTTGAAGTAAGGGGTAAAAGCCCCGCTTATTGGGCTCATGTTTTCCGGATCGCGGCAGAATAATGGCCGCCATCAGTGGTGCGCTGGCATCACGGCTACCGGACAACAAGATGGCAACCGCACCTGCAATACCAATCAACCCGACCATTTCGCAACGCCTGGCGGCGCTAGATCGGGGTCAGCGCATGCGCCTGGGGCTGGGCGTGGTGCTGTTTGTGGCTATTGCGATCGGTGGCTTGGTGATGGGACGCCAGGCTGAATGGCGTGTTTTGTATGCCAACCTGGCCGACAAGGATGGCGGTGCCATCATCGCGCAGCTGTCGCAAATGAACATTCCCTATCAGCATGCCGAAGGTGGCTCGGCCATTCTGGTGCCTGCCGACCGCGTGCACGATGCCCGCCTGAAGCTGGCCTCGCAGGGCTTGCCCAAAGGCTCGGTCTCCGGTTTCGAGATGATGGAATCCAACCGATTTGGCATGACGCAGTTTCAGGAGCGGCTCACCTTTCAGCGCGGGCTGGAAGGCGAATTGACCCGCACCATACAAGCCTTGAATTCAGTGCAAAGCGCCCGGGTGCACTTGGCGCTGCCCAATCAAAACGGCTTTTTCCGGGAACAGCAAAAGCCTTCCGCGTCGGTGCTCTTGAGCATGAACGCGGGCAGTACGCTCGACCGGGCCCAGCTGGCAGGCATTGTTCATCTGGTGGCCTCCAGCGTCCCTGAAATGAACCCCGCCGCCGTCAGCGTGCTTGACGACACCGGCAAACTGCTGTCCAAGCCCGCAGACGATGCCAGTGGCCTGGGTGTGGATGCCCAACAGCTGCAATACGCACAGCAGCTGGAGCAGCTCTACACCAATCGCATTCTGGACATATTGGCTCCGGTGGTGGGTCGCCAGAACATCAAGGCGCAGGTCACGGCCGATCTGGATTTCTCGCAAACCGAGTCCACCAGCGAGTTGCACAAGCCCAATCAAGCGCCAGATGCCACCGCCATACGCAGCCAGCAAACGGTGGAAAGCACCAATGGCAACACCCAGCCGCCCACGGGTGTGCCGGGCGCAGGCAGCAACCAGCCGCCAGCTCAGCCTTCGGCTCCAATCAACGGCGCAGCTCAAACCCTGACGCCCGGTAGCACCCAAGCCAGCAGCAGTTCGCGCCGCGAGTCAGTCATCAATTACGAGGTGGACCGCACTGTGCGCGTGGTGCGAGGTGCCACGGCTACGGTCAAGCGTTTGAGCGCGGCAGTGGTCATCAACCACCAAAGCAAGACAGACGCCAAGGGCAAGGTCACGACCACGCCGCTGACACCTGAGGAAATTGAAAAAATGACGGCGCTGGTGCGCGAGACCATAGGCTTCAGCCAGGACCGCGGAGACTCCGTCAACCTGATGAATGCGCCATTCACGGTCGAGACCCAAACCGTGACCGAGCTGCCCATGTGGAAGCAGCCCGAGGTGCAAGATCTGGCGCGCAGTCTGGCCTGGCCGGTGGGCACCCTTTTGTTGGCCGCCCTGGTGTTGATGGGCTTCATACGACCGGCCATGAAGTCGCTGGGTGAGCGCGCCGTGCTGGCGCCGCTGCCTGCAGGTGCCCAGCTGGACGCCCTGGAGGCCGAGGAGCCCGAGCGCGCCTTGCTCCCCCCACCCAAGCGAGCCGAGCCCGTGGTCACCCCCGGAGAGCTGGCCCTGGAAGATGCCCGTAAACTCACCCGTGACAACCCGGCGGCAGTCGCCAACATCGTCAAGGCCTGGATGAATGGCGAGGCGCCTGCCTGACCGAGAGCAGCGAACCAGCCAGGATGTAACCATGTCACAAGAAGACGGCCTGCAAGACGCAGCCATATTGATGATGTCGCTCGGCCAGGCCGAGGCATCAGAGGTGTTCAAGCACCTGTCGCCCAAAGAGGTGCAGAAGCTGGGTGAGGCCATCGCCAAAACCCGCGCCGTGACGCGCGAAAAAGTGGATGAAGTGGTGGGCAAGTTCACCGGCGTGGCCGCTGCACAAAGCCTGCTGGTGTCGGACTCGGGCGACTATGTGCGCTCGGTGTTGAAGCTGGCATTGGGCGACGACAAGGCCGCCTTGCTGATCGACCGCATCTTGCAGGGCGGCGACGTGTCCGGCATTGAAAGCCTGAAGTGGATGGATCCGCTGTCGGTGGCCGAGCTGCTGCGCAACGAGCACCCGCAAATCGTGGCGGCCATCCTGGTGCACCTCGATTACGACCAGGCGGCTGACGTGCTCAAACATCTGAGCGAGCGCCAACGCAACGAGGTCATGCTGCGCATCGCCACCATGGAAGGCATACAACCCACCGCTCTGAAAGACCTGAACGAAGTGCTGTTCCGGGTGCTGGCTGGCGGTGACAAGGTGCGCAAGTCGTCGCTGGGCGGTGTCAAGACCGCAGCCGAAATGATCAACCTGATGGGCGCAGCCGTCGAAAGCACGGTGATCGAGTCCATCCGCAATCACGACCCCGACCTGGCGCAGAAGATCATGGACAAGATGTTTGTGTTCGACGATGTGCTCAAGCTCGACGACAAGGCCATTCAGCTCATGCTCAAGGAAGTGGCGTCCGACGTGCTTATCGTGGCATTGAAGGGTGCGCAGCCCGAGCTCAAGGAAAAGATTCTGTCGAATATGTCCTCTCGTGCTGCCGAAACGCTGCGCGAAGACCTGGAGTCCCGCGGGCCCATGCGTTTGTCCGAGGTGGAAGCGCAGCAGAAGGAAATTCTCAAGACCGTTCGGCGCCTGGCTGAAGAGGGCCAGATCGTGATTGGCGGAGGTGGCGCTGACGACGCCATGGTCTGATGACACGCAACTACACCCGTTTTATTCCTGGCGAGGAAATCGCTGGCGCTGAGCAGTGGGAGTTTGGCGCGGTCGATGGCGCGGCGCTGCTGGCTGCCAAAAAAGCGAGCACCAAGGCCGAAGCCCAGGTGCATGCCCGCGACGAGGCGCTGCGTCAGCAAGGCTATGACGAAGGCTACGCCCTGGGTTTTAGCCAAGGTCAGGCCCAGGCCACCTTGCAAGGACGCCAGCAGCTGGATGACTACATCAGCAAACAGGGCAAAGATGCGGCGCAGGCCTTTGGTCAGCTGCTGGCATCGGCCCGCGCCGGCCTGAGTGAAGTTGAACAAAACCTGGCGCAAGGCGTGCTGGAGCTGGCCTGCGACATTGCCCGCCAGGTGCTGCGCCAGGAGCTGGCGGTGTCGGACCAGGTGGTGATGCCGGTGATACGTGAAGCGCTGGGCATGCTGGTAGCAGATGCCCAGGCCGCCGTGGTGCGCCTGCATCCACAAGACCTGAGTCCGCTCAAAGACCAGATTCGTGCCGAATTTCCCAATCTGGCGGTGACCTTGGTGGCAGACGCCACATTGGCGCGCGGAGGCTGCCTGGTGGAATCCGCAGGCATGGTGGTAGATGGCAGCCTGGACAAACGCTGGCAGCGTGCGGTCGCCAGCCTGGGGCTGAACGTGCCCTGGCAGGAGGCGACCGATGCCGCTTGACGAGTTGGCCGATGCCACGGACACCTCTGACGCAACCCGCGGCGTAGACACCTGGCATCACTTTGTGAGCGGTGCGCGCCAGCGCCTGCGCGCCCAGCCGGCCCTGGAGGTTCGCGGCACCCTGACCCGGCTGACAGGCCTGGTGCTGGAGGCCCGCGGCATCCGTGTGCCGGTGGGATCCCAGTGCACGGTGAACATGCCGGCTCAGCCCGCGGTGCTGGCCGAGGTGGTGGGTTTTTCTGGCGACCGGGCGTATCTGATGCCGGCGGGCGATGTGCAGGGCTTGTCCAGCGGTGCCAGCGTGGTGCCGGCGGCACCCTTTGTGCCGGTGCCGCGCCTGGGTCAAGAGACTGTTTTGCCCCAGTCCGGGCCAGTGTCCCTGCGACTTCCCCTGGGGAACGGCTTGCTGGGCCGGGTGGTGGACGCCCAGGGCCAGCCCATGGACCGCCAAGGGCCCATCGACAACGTGCAGGCCTTGCCCCTGGCGCGCCAGCCCATCAACGCGATGGACCGGGACCCGGTGCGCCAGCCGCTCGACACCGGTGTGCGTGCCATCAATGCCCTGCTGACGGTGGGGCGTGGGCAGCGCATCGGCCTGTTTGCCGGTTCGGGGGTGGGCAAAAGCGTGCTGCTGGGCATGATGGCTCGCTACACCCAGGCCGATGTGATTGTGGTGGGCCTGATCGGCGAGCGAGGCCGCGAGGTCAAGGAGTTCATTGAAGATATTCTGGGTGCGGATGGTCGTGCCCGCTCGGTCGTGGTGGCAGCACCGGCAGATGCGCCGCCCTTGTTGCGCATGCAGGGGGCGAGCTACGCCACGGCCATTGCCGAACACTTTCGCGACCAGGGCTTGCATGTGCTGCTGTTGATGGATTCACTCACCCGTTATGCCATGGCCCAGCGCGAAATTGCCCTGGCCATCGGGGAACCTCCGGCTACCAAGGGCTATCCGCCGTCGTGTTTTGCCAAGTTGCCGGCACTGGTGGAGCGTAGCGGCAATGGTTTGCACGGCGTGGGCTCGATCACCGCCTTTTACACCGTGCTGTCTGAGGGTGATGACCAGCAAGACCCGATTGCCGATGCCGCACGCGCCATTCTGGATGGCCACATCGTGCTGTCGCGGGCTTTGGCCGAAAGCGGGCACTATCCGGCCATCGACATTGAGCAGTCGGCCTCGCGGGTGATGCACAACGTGGTGTCGCGCGAACACTTTGAATTGGCACGGCGCTTTCGGGCCCTGGGTGCCAAGTTCTCGAAGGGGCGCGATCTGGTGCAGATTGGTGCTTACGCCCCGGGCTCCGACCCGATGCTGGACGAAGCCATCCGCCTGCATGGGGGCATGGCCGCCTTTTTGCAGCAAGACATGTTTGAGGCAGCGCAGCTGGGCGACAGTCTCAAGCGCATGAATGCCGCCTTGCTGGCGTGAGGACCTGAACCATGCCCGCCTTCAAGAGCTTGTATTTAGCGCGTCAGCTGGCTGAGACCCGGCGCGACGAGGCGGCCAACCAGCTGACCCAGGTGCAGCGGGAGCAAGGTTTTGCCGACGGGCAGATGGCCCAGCTGCAGGGCTACTCGGATGAGACCGAAGCACGCTGGCAAGCGTCTGCCCAGCAGGGCGCGGCACCCGAGCTGCTGCGCCACCACTACCAGTTCATGGGGCGACTGTCGCAGGCCATCGAGTTGCAGCAGCAAACGCTGGCGCGGGTCCAGGAGCGTGTGGCTGCCGCGCACCAGCAGCTGGTGCAGGCCGAGGTGTACCTGGGTGGTCTGGACCTGCTGATCAAGAAGCGCCAGGCGCAGGTAGCGGCGCAAATGCAGCGCCGGGATCAAAAGCAGATGGATGAATTCGCAGCCATGCAAACCCAGCGCCAGGCGGTGCTGCAGCAACAGGAGGACGCGTGATGAGTATTGAAAAAAGTGCCTCGGCGGGCGCGCACAAAACAACCGCCCACGGCAGCGCTCACCCAGCCAAGAACCGCGCCGGTGGGGCGGTGACAGCAGGCGATACGCCAGGTGGTTTTGCCTCCATGTTGTTTGCGCTGGACACAACTCAGGCTGAGGTGCCCATGGGTGAGCTGGCTACCGCAGCAGATGGTGGAGCCTGTGGGCTGATGGGACTTGGCGCTGATGCTGCTATTGCTGCGCAGTTGCTCACACAGACCATGCCCGATGCAGCGCAAGGAACGGCAGAAGGCTCATCGGCTTCCACCGTGAGTTTGGGGGTTGCCCCCGCATCGCGCCATGGGGCATCCGCGCTGGCGGGTTTGGCAGGCCTGGCGGCGAGTCAGGGCGCGGATGCTCAGCCCTCTGAGTCGCTCGTGTCTCTACAAAACGTGAAGCAAGGTAAAGATCGCCAAATCGGTGGTGAGCCCGTCGCTGCAGACCTGGCGGTGCAGATCCCCGCACAGCACAAAACATCAGATACCGGACACGGCAGCAAAGCCCTTGCAGATGGCGCACATGGCGGGAAAAGCGAGCTGCCTGACACCAGCGCTCTCGCGGCCGTGGAGGCCATGATCAAAAAAATGGCAAGTTCTGCACCCGCTACTGAAGGCGGTCGGCGTGAGGGCCATGCAGGCTTGGGAGAATCCGCTGCAGGTGCGACTTCGCAGGCCGGGCACGGTGGATGGGCCATGCACAGTACCGCATCAGAGGCCAGTCCCACCTACAGCGCTAGCGCCGTGGCCGATGCAGGCTTGTTGACGCCCGAAGCTCCCGTGGCCGAGCAAATGAGCTACTGGGTGTCGCGTGAGGTGCAAAACGCACAGCTGCGACTCGATGGTTTTGGGGCCGACGGCGTAGAGATCAACATCACCCTGCAGGGCAAGGAGGCGCAGGTGGATTTCCGCACCGATCTGCCGGAGGCACGTGAGGCTCTGGAGGGTGCGAGCGCGCAACTCAAAGACATGCTTTCGCGCGAGGGGTTGGTGCTTTCCGGGTTGTCGGTGGGCACCTCGGCGCAGGGGCAGACCAGTGCCCAGCAACGCAGGGATCAGACACCGGTACGCCAGACACGTGTTTCTGCCGTGGCCGCAGCAAATGAACCTAATGGCTTGCAGCCCCTGCTTGTGCCTCGGCGGACGGACGGACGGGCGCTGGATCTTTTCGTCTGAGCCGTAGACAGGGCCAGAATAGGTCAGGTTTGACTGGTTTTTAGGGGCTTGATTGGGCCATTGACCGGGGTGATGTATTGAATAATGCGGTCAGTGATCCGTATTCAAGGAAATTAAAGTGTCTTCCAAACCTGCAGCCGATCCGGCGACACCGGCCCCCAAGGGCAAGAAAAAGCTCTTCGTGATTCTGGGCGTCGTGGTGCTGGTTTTGGCGCTGGCGGCGGGTGGCGGCTGGTACTACGTCATGAAGCAGCGCGCAGCGGCTGCTGCCGAAGAAGAGGGCGATGAACCTGTGGCCGAGGTGGTCGCTCAAGGGCCACCAACTTATTTGCCCCTCGATAACATGATCGTGAACCTGGCCGATCCTGGCGGTGAAAAGGTTGCCCAGGTGGGCATCACGCTGGAGGTGGCAGATGCCCATTCCGTTGACTCTGTCAAGGTCTATCTTCCCACCATCCGCAGCAGCATCCTGATTCTGTTGTCGCAGCGCACCTCTGAAGAGTTGCTGCAGCGCGAGGGCAAGGAGAAGCTGGCGGCCGACGTGCTGCGCGAGGCGTCCAAGCCCTTTGGCGGCGTGGCTGATGCGCATGGCGAAGCCAAGCCTGCGAAAGCCAAAAAGAAGACAGACAAGAACGCCCATGCGGCCAACCCGGTGCGCGGCGTGCTGTTTTCCAGCTTCATCATTCAGTAGACCCAGCCGGAGTATTGAGCATGGCTGAATCGTTTCTTTCCCAGGAAGAGGTCGATGCCCTCCTGGAGGGCGTGACTGGCGAAAGCCAGAAAAGCGTCGAAGAAGCGCCGCAAGAGGGCGAGGTCCGGCCCTACAACATCTCCAGCCAGGAGCGCATCGTTCGGGGCCGTATGCCCACGATGGAAATCGTCAACGAGCGATTTGCCCGCAACCTGCGCATCGGCCTGTTCAATTTCATCCGCCGCAGTCCCGAGGTGTCGGTGGGTTCGGTGGCTGTGCAGCGTTACAGCGCCTTTTTGCGCGAACTGGCCGTACCCACCAACTTCAACATCGTGGCGGTACGCCCCCTGCGCGGCAACGGCCTGATCGTATGTGAGCCCGCGCTGGTGTTTGGCATCATCGACACGCTTTACGGCGGCACTGGCAAGTTCCAGACCCGTATTGAGGGGCGGGATTTTTCTGCTACCGAACAGCGCGTCATCAACCGCCTGGTCGATGTCATCACCACCGAGTACAAAAAAGCCTGGAAGGGCATTTATCCGCTAGAGCTGGAATACCAGCGCTCGGAGATGCAACCCCAGTTCGCCAACATCGCCACACCCAGCGAGATCGTGATTTCCACGTCCTTTCAGCTGGAGATTGGGGATATTGCCGGTGCCATCCATTTTTGCGTGCCCTATGCGACCATGGAGCCGATTCGGGATGTGTTGTACTCGTCCACGCAAGGTGACTCGATGGAAGTCGACAAGCGCTGGGTGAATGTGCTGACGCGTGAAATCCAGGCCGCAGAAGTCACCCTGGTGGCAGAGTTGGCGCGGGCAGATGCCACCATCGAGCAACTCCTGGCCATGAAGCCAGGCGACTTTATCGAACTGGACCGGGCACCCCGGATTCAGGCCACGATCGACGGCGTGCCCGTGTTTGAATGCCAATATGGCACGCACAACGCCAAATATGCAATTCGCATTGACAAGAGTTTGAGGAGCAACGACCTCAACTGGATGGGGGAACGACATGGCAGCTGAAGACAAACCCACAGAAGACGACGGCATGGCCGATTGGGCCGAGGCCTTGATGGAGCAAAAAGCCAGTGATGGTGCGGCCGATGCCCATGCCGGCATCCTGGCGGGCGAGGCGCCGCGTCCGTTCTCGGGCGGTTCGGGTGACGGGCCCATGAACGACATCAATATGGTGCTGGACATTCCTGTGCAGCTCTCAGTGGAGCTGGGTCGGACCAAGGTGCCCATCAAGCACATCCTGCAGCTGGGCCAAGGCTCGGTGGTGGAGCTGGATGCGCTGGCTGGCGAGCCCATGGACGTGCTCGTCAATGGCTACCTGATTGCGCAAGGCGAAGTGGTCGTGGTCAATGACAAGTTTGGTATCCGCCTGACCGACGTGGTCACGCCGTCCGAGCGCCTGCGTCGCGTGAGCAAGGGGTAGTTTGCATGTTTCAGACTCTGGCGGTGGTCCTGCTGTTCATTGCGCTTTTGGGTGCCTTGCCTTTCGCGCTGAAGTGGCTGCAACGCCGCAACGGGGTGGCCGGGCAGGGGCAGTTTGCGTCGTCGCGGGTGGTCTCTGCGGTGGCTGTGGGGCCGCAGCAGCGCGTGGTGACGGTCGAGGTGGGGCCTGAGGGCGCCAAAACCTGGCTGGTACTGGGCGTGACGGCGCACAGCGTCAATCACCTGCACACGTTGCCAGCGCCCGGGGTTGACAAAGCCTCCGGCAGTGCCGAACCCCTGGCCCTGGATTGAGGGCGGCGTGAGGATGTTTCGTTTTCTCAAGTGCTTGCGCTGGGGCGCGGCTTTGGTTCTGCCCCTGCTGGGCGGTGCTGCCATGGCCCAAAGTGGCTCGCAATTGCCTTTGCTGGTGGGTTCGGGTGCGTCGGGTACCAGTTTTTCGGTGCCGATCCAGACGCTCTTGTTCTTCACCGCTCTGTCTTTTTTGCCCGCCGTCCTGCTGATGATGACGGGCTTTACCCGCATCGTCATCGTGCTGTCGCTGCTGCGCCAGGCTTTGGGCACGCAATCGGCACCACCGAACCAGGTGGTCGTGGGGCTTTCGCTGTTTCTGACGTTTTTTGTGATGGGGCCCACGTTTGACAAGGTGTATCAGGATGCTTACGTGCCTTACACCCAGAACGGCATGGCCTTCGAGCAAGCACTCGACAAGGCCGAGGCGCCTTTGCGTCAGTTCATGGTCAAGCAAACCCGACAAGCCGATTTTTCGCTGTTTGCCAAGCTCGCCAAACTGGACCCGGCGGTCAAGATCGAGACCGCCCCCATCCGGGTGCTGGTGCCCGCATTTGTGATCAGCGAGCTGAAATCGGCTTTTCAGATTGGTTTCATGATCTTTATCCCGTTTCTGGTGATCGATATCGTGGTGTCCAGTGTGCTGATGTCCTTGGGCATGATGATGTTGTCGCCCGTGCTGGTAGCGCTGCCTTTCAAGCTCATGCTGTTTGTGCTGGCAGATGGCTGGAACCTGTTGATTGGCTCGCTGGCGGCGAGTTTTGTGACCTGATGCTGGGGCTCGTATGAACGCACAGATGGTGTTGACCATGGGCCAGGAAGCCCTGCTGATGCTGCTGATGGTGTCGGCCCCCGTGCTGATCACGGTGCTGGTGGTGGGGCTGGTGGTGAGCCTGTTTCAGGCTGTGACGCAAATTCACGAGGCGACCCTGGCTTTTGTGCCCAAGCTGATCTCGGCGATTGCGGTGTTTGCCATTGCCGGGCCCTGGATGCTCACCATGCTGGTGGAATACATCCGCCGCATGATCGAGGCCATCCCCTCCGTGGTGGTCTGACCCTCGGGCGGGGCTCTTGATTACCTTTTCTGAAGCCCAGCTGGTGGCCTGGCTGTCACCGGTGCTCTGGCCTTTTTTGCGGGTGCTGGCGGTGTTCAGCGCTGCACCAGTCTTGTCGTCGCGCGTGTTTCCGCTGCGCGCCCGCATTGCGCTGGCTTTTTTGGTGGCCCTGGCGGCGCAAGGCGCCCTGCCGCCCCAGTCCATCATCAGCATCAACAGCCCCCAGGCCATGGGTGCGGTGGTGCAGCAGGTGGGCATCGGGCTGGCGATAGGCTTCACGGTGCGCCTGGTGTTTGCGGCGGTCGAGCTGGCCGGTGAGGTGGTGGGCTTTCAGATGGGCCTGAACTTCGCTGCTTTTTTTGACCCGTCGCTCAACACCCAATCCAGTGCGGTGGCGCGATTTTTTGGACAAATTGCTTCACTGCTCTTTGTGGTGCTGAACGGGCACATGATGGTGCTGATGACGACCATCAAAAGCTTCGAGGCGTTTCCGGTAGATCAGAATTTTCTGCAGGCCTTGCAGACCATGAAGCTACAACACCTGGGTACCGACCTGTTTGCCACCGCCTTGTGGATGGCCCTGCCCATGGTGGGCATGCTGATGTTCGTAAATCTGGCGCTGGGCATCGTGTCGCGCGTTGCGCCGCAAATGAATATTTATTCCGTGGGTTTCCCCATCACGCTGTCAGTGGGGCTGATCGGCATTGCGGTCACTCTGCCCATGATGGACCAGCCTTTCATGGCCCTGATGGAACGCTCCATCGATATTTTTCTGGGCAAGTAGTGCCGCAAGGCTGTCGTCAGACCAGCTCGTTGCGTATGGCGTAGACCGTCAGTTCGGCGTTGTTGCTGAGTTTGAGCTTTTCCAGCACCCGCGAGCGGTAGACGCTCACTGTTTTGGGGCTCAGCATCAGTTCTTCGGCGATGTCGGACAGGCGTTTGCCAGACGCAATCTTCAGCAAGGTTTGCAGTTCACGCTCGGATAAGGATGCGTGCAGGGCCTCGTTGCTATCGCCCGACAGGCTTTCCACCAACATTTGCGCTACTTCGGGGGTGACAAACTTGCGGCCCTGGGCCAGGGTGCGCACCGCTGTCACCAAGTTGGCAGGGTCGCCTGCCTTGTTCAGATAGCCCTGGGCACCGGCACGCAGGCAGCGTATGGCGTACTGATCTTCCGGGAACATCGACACGATCAACACCTTGACGCTGGACTCCCCCTCGCGCAGGCTGGAAAGCACCTCCATGCCGCCTCTTCCTGGCAGGTTGAGGTCGAGCACCAGCACGTCACAAGGGTGTTTACGCAGCGCTTCGCGCACTTCCGAATAGCTGCCGGTTTCGGCCACCACTTGAATGTCCACGGCTTCGGCCAGAGTGTCACGTATGCCACGACGAATCATGGCGTGGTCGTCGCAGAGAATGACGCGAATCATGGGGTTTCCTCTTGTGCTGGGTCGGCCTGGCTCGTGATGGGGGCCGAAAAAATAATGGAGGTACCTTGGCCGCTGATGGAGCTGATGTCCAGCCAGCCACCGACCGACTTGGCCCGTTCGTGTAAGCCTCGTAACCCAAACGACTTGGGCTTGCTGCGGTCGCCGGTGCTGATGCCGGGGCCGTTGTCGCTGACCTCCAGCGTCAAAAAATCATCGTCCGCAGAGATATCGATCTTCACGCTGTCGCAGCGAGCGTGCTTGCCGATGTTGGTAAGGGCTTCCTGAGCCGTGCGGTAGGCGGCCATTTGTATGGCCTTGGGTACATCGGCTTCACGCCTGCTTGCCCGCACGCTGGTCTTGATGGCGGTCCGCCGCTCGAAGTTGCCCGCCAGCCATTCAACGGCTGCCACCAGGCCCTGGTCGAGGATGGCAGGGCGCAGATTCATCATGATACGCTGGCTAGCCCCGATGGCGTGCTGCAGCATGTCGGTGGCTGCCGTCACATGCTGCAGCATGGCTACATCGGAGCTGTGCCGCCCGATCCAGGCCAAATCAAACTTGACCGCGGCCAGCGAGCCACCGATGTCGTCATGAATTTCCCGTGCGATGGCCGTGCGTTCCTGCTCAATGGTGAGCTGCAGGTGTTCGGCAAACGCTGCCAGCTGGCGCTGGGAGGCGGCCAGTTCGGCATCGGCCTGCTGTTTAGCCAGCCGGGCCTGGTGGACCTCCAGCGATCGCTGAATCACATGGTCGAGTCGACTGATGTCGTCTTTGAGCAGGTAGTCGCTCATGCCCTGCTGTATGGCGGCGACGGCGGCGGCCTCGCCGATCGCGCCTGACAAGAGGATGAACGGCGGCTGGTAGGCCTGGCCTTGCAAGCGCTGCCAGGCGTCCATGGCCGTGAAGCCGGTCAGGCGGTAATCGGCCAGAATGACATCACAATCTTCAGCTGACCATGCTTGCTCGAAGTCCTCCAGAGTGTCCACATGCCGCAGCACGTAAGGCTGGGGTGAGCGACGCAGAGTTCGCAGCACCAGATCATGATCCAGCGGCGAATCTTCCAGGTGCACGATTCGTATGGGTGTCGGGGGGGCAGCAGCGTCCATGGTGGGACTATGATAGTCAGGCTGCAATGCGTGCTTGTGCCTGTGCTTGCAGTGCGGTGCACCGATGGCCTCTTGAAATGCTGGGCCATGGGCGAGAAAGCGGTTCAAAGCCTGCTAACCTAAGCTCCTTTGAACTTGCGCCGCGGCCCATGCAAACAGGTGGATATTCCAATCTGGCGGAAAAACGACAGCGATATGTCTTCGAGCCCCTCTGACAACACCGAGCCCGGCGTGCGTTTGCCCGTCATGCTGGTGGCCGAACTGCAGGATTCCCTGCTGGTCGTGGTGCACGACCTGGCGCGCCTGGACAACCTCTTGGCTCACACCATGGAGAACCTGATGCAGCGGTTTACCGCTGCCAGTGCGGATCTCAGCTCACCTGCGCTGGCTGGCAAGCCCGAGCTGGATGGTGTGCGTAGTGCATTGAATGCCGCCGTCACCGAGTTGCAGTTTCAGGATATGGCCTCGCAGCTGATCGTGCATACCTCCAAAATTCTTCAGGGCTGCGCCTACCGCCTGGCGGCTGAGTCCATGGGCACCGAGGACGGTGAAGCCGTGCCTTTTGTCGATGACGTGCCCGAGCGGCCCAACCCTGTAACGCAAGACGAGATGGACGCCGGTTCCATCGAACTTTTTTAGCCTGACCCCCTACACGCTGCACCCTTTCGGAGCCTTTCATGTCCTTGATACTCGCCGTAGACGATTCGCCTTCCATGCGCAAGATGGTGTCTTTTACCTTGATTGGCGCAGGCCACCAGGTGGTGGAAGCGGTGGATGGCATCGATGCCTTTGAAAAGGCGCAACGCCAAACATTCGATCTGGTGCTGACCGATCAGAACATGCCCCGCCTGGACGGTTTGGGGCTGACCCGCAAGTTGCGTGAACACCCGAATTTCAAGACGGTTCCCATCCTGATGTTGACGACCGAGTCCAGCGACCTCATGAAGCAGGCTGGCCGTGCGGCGGGCGCCACCGGCTGGCTGGTCAAGCCCTTCGATCCGGCACGTTTGCTGGAAGTGATCAAGAAGGTCGTGAAATAAGCCGTAGGCCCGCGTAAAGAGGCTGATTCCAACAGGAGGCAGGTATGTCAGACGTACATCAAGACAGTGGTTCAGGCGGTGACTTTGATCTCACCCAGTTTTATCAAATTTTCTTTGAGGAAGCCGGTGAAAACCTTGATCTGATGGAGCAGATGCTGCTCAATCTGCACCTGGAAACCGCTGACGACGAAGAGCTCAATGGCATCTTCCGCTGCGCTCACTCCGTGAAGGGCGGCGCTGCGACCTTCGGCTTCTCGGACGTGGCCGAACTGACGCACCAGATGGAGTCCTTGCTGGACCGTCTGCGTCGCCATGAGCTGCAGCCCAATGCCATGATGGTCGATGTGCTGCTGGAGTCGGCAGATGCATCGCGCAGCCTGTTGGCCCGCCACCAGGCTGGCGGCGAAGGCGATGCCATGCCCACCGGCGATCTGGTCGCCCGCATTGCTGCGCTGGCCGCAGGCAAGACTCTGGCGGCGACTGTGAAGGTTGCCCCTGTTGCAGCACCAGCTCCTGCACCCGTGGCTGTGGCTGCCCCCGCTCCCGCTCCCGCCCCAGCTGAGGCTGGCGGTCAGAGGGTGCTGACAATTGCTATTGGCCCCATGGACAAGCCCGAGCAGGCCGATGCCGTCAAGGACCTGTTTCGCGATATTCCTGGCTTGGGCGAGATTGAGGTCCAGGCGAGCACCGATCCTAAAACCCGAGTGTTTGAAGTCAAAACCACTTCCAGTGACGAAGAGTTGCTGGATCTGTTCGCATTTCATGTGGCGCGTGACAGTGTTCGCATCAAGGCGGCAGGGCAAGGTGGCGCAGCCTTTGTGTCTGACGACCCACCCGCAGATGCCCCACTGGCACCCGCACCGTTCTATGGTTTTTTCGACGACGCACCTGGTGCGCCCTCAGTGGATGCCGGGCATCACGGCAGCGTGGATGTGCATGCCCACAAGCCTGTGGCCGGGACCCGGGCTGTCGTGCCTGCTGCCACTCCCGAAGCTGCCACCATCCGGGTGGCTATCAGCAAGGTTGATCAGTTGATCAACCTGGTGGGCGAGCTGGTCATCACGCAAGCCATGCTGGCGCAAAACAGCCGCGCCCTCGACCCTGCGTTGCACCAATTGCTACTTTCCGGGCTGGGCGATCTCGACCGCAACACCCGTGACTTGCAAGAGTCGGTCATGTCCATCCGCATGATTCCGATGTCGGTGGTGTTCAGTCGCTTCCCGCGCATGTTGCGCGATCTGGCCGGCAAATTGGGCAAGAAAGTCGATTTCGTGACCCAGGGAGAAGCCACCGAGCTGGACAAGGGCTTGGTTGAGAAAATTACCGATCCCTTGACCCACCTGGTACGCAACAGTTGCGACCACGGCATAGAGATGCCTGAAGACCGCCGCGCTGCGGGTAAGCCAGAGACGGGCACCATCACCTTGTCGGCAGCCCACCAGGGTGGCTCCATCGTGATCGAGGTGCGTGACGATGGCCGGGGCATGTCGCGCGAGAAGATCTTGCGCAAGGCCCGTGAACGCGGTCTGGATGTGTCGGACCAGATGTCTGACGCTGAAGTCTGGCAGCTTATTTTTGCGCCCGGCTTCTCTACTGCCGAAGTGGTGACAGATGTGTCCGGTCGTGGCGTGGGCATGGACGTGGTCAAGCGCAACATCTCGGCGCTCAACGGCACCGTAGAGATCGAATCGAATGAAGGCCAGGGCATGAAGGTGTCGGTGCGCCTGCCGCTGACGCTGGCCATCATGGACGGCATGTCGGTGGGGGTGGGCGAGGAGGTGTACCTGCTGCCCTTGTCGTCTGTGGTCGAGTCCTTCCAGGTCAAGGCCGAAACCGTGACCACAGTGGGGCAGGGCTCGCAACTGGTCAAGGTGCGCGATGAGTACATGCCGGTGATCGGACTGGAGAAGGTGTTTCAGGTGCCTCGCTTCGATCTGGACAAGACCAGCGACATCATGGTGGTGATCGAGGCCGATGGCAGCCGTGTGGCCCTGCTGGTGGACGAGCTGTTGGGACAGCAGCAGGTGGTGGTCAAAAACCTGGAGTCCAACTACCGCAAGGTGCCCAATGTGTCGGGCGCCACCATACTGGGCGACGGCAAGGTGGCCTTGATTCTCGACACGGCGGCGCTGGTGCGTCGCTCACGTCACTGATGATGCTGACAAGGAGTCAATGATGGGTGCCATGGAAAAATTGGATCATGCAAGTGCTGTCGGCGCGCGCGAGTACCTGACCTTTCGGCTGGACCGCGAGGAGTACGGGATCGATATCCTGAAAGTTCAGGAAATCAGGGGTTACGAGCCACCTACCCGCATCGCCAATGCGCCCAGCTTTCTCAAGGGTGTGATCAATTTGCGCGGCACCATCGTGCCCATTGTGGACATGCGGCTGAAGTTCGCATGCGCCAGTGCCCACTACGACACGTCCACCGTGGTCATCATCCTCAACCTGCGCCAGCGTATCGTGGGGGTGGTGGTGGATTCGGTGAGCGACGTGATGGAAATTCCGGCGGAGAACGTGCGTCCTGCACCAGACATCGACAGCGTGATTGACAGCAGCGCCGTGGTGGGTCTGGGCTCCTTCGGCGAACGTATGCTCATCTTGCTTGACATTGAACACCTGATGTCTAGTCCGGACATGGGGCTGGTCAGTGAGTCAGAGTAAGCCCGGATCGAGGGCCGCCGCCCCGCGGTCCAGCGCGCTGCAGCCGTCGGCAGAGGCGACCAGAGAGTTCACCTGGACCAGCGCCGACTTCGACCGGGTCCAGAAGCTCATCTACCAGCGAGCCGGTATCAGCCTGCACGATGGCAAACATGCCATGGTCTACAGTCGTCTGTCCCGGCGTTTGCGCGAAAAAGGCTTTCAAAGCTTTAACGATTACCTGGGCTGGCTGGAAACCCACGATGGACCGGAGTGGCAGGAGTTCATCAACGCGCTCACCACCAACCTGACCTCGTTTTTCCGGGAGCACCATCATTTCGAGGTCCTGGCGCAGTTCCTGAAGTCCCGCCCGCCCACCACGCCCTGGAAGGTCTGGTGCAGTGCGGCTTCCACTGGCGAGGAGCCCTATTCCATCGTGATGACGGCGCTGGAAACCCTTGGGCCCAAGGCGAGTTTTTCGCTGACTGCCAGTGATATCGATTCCAAGGTGCTGGCCACGGCAGCCAATGGAATCTACAAGCTCGATAACACCAAGAATCTCAGCACCGAACAGCTGCAGCGCTTTTTCATGCGGGGCAAGGGTGCCAACGAAGGCATGGTACGTGTCCGGCCAGAGTTGCAACGGCCGATTGATTTCATCAGTGTGAATCTGATTCGCGACGACTGGCCGTTTCGGGAACCCTTTGATGTCGTGTTTTGCCGCAACGTGATGATCTACTTCGATGCCCCGACCCAACGTCAGGTGCTCGAGCGTATCCACCGGGTGCTCAAGCCGGGTGGGCTGTTGTTTGTGGGCCATGCCGAAAATTTTGGCGAATCACGCGATTTGTTTGTGCTCAAAGGCAAGACGGTCTACGAGCGGCGCTGAACATGCAGTCACCTCCCAGTTTCGCGGACCTCAAGGCTCGCTCGGCCATTGCCTCGGCGTCGGTGGCCCCCAAGGTGTTTGCAGATGGCCGTGTCTCGCGTGTGGATCAGCTCAAAGCTCAGGCACGCAAGCCCGGCGAAGCATCGTTCTTTTTTACCGACCATCACTTCCAGTACGACGCGGTCAAGGTCTTGCCCGGCGAGTACTTTGTGTCCAGCCAGGATGTGGTGATCATGACTGTGCTGGGTTCTTGCATTGCAGCTTGCATCTGGGACGGTCCGGCCCGCGTCGGAGGCATGAATCACTTCATGCTGCCAGATGGGGATACCGGTGATGGCTCGGGTCGTTATGGCTCGTACGCCATGGAATTGTTGATCAACGAGCTGATCAAGCAGGGCGCACGCCGGGAAACCATGCAGGCCAAGATTTTTGGCGGCGCGCAGGTGATGGCCGGCTTCACCTCCATGAACGTGGGTGAGCGCAACACCGCTTTTGTGCGCGATTACCTGGCCACTGAGCGCATCCCGGTGGTGTCGCAGGATGTACTGGATATCCATCCGCGCAAAGTCTGCTTTTTTCCCGTCACTGGCAAGGCCTTGGTCAAGCGCCTGGCCCATTCCCACCCCGAATCGCTGGCGGTGGAAGAGCGCCGTGGCAATGCGGCCAGCGTGGCGAAGTCCACGGCCGGTGGCTCTGTCGATTTGTTCTGAGGGGGCTCGGGTTGAAGAAGATACGTGTGGTGGTGGTGGACGACTCTGCGCTGGTCCGCAGTTTGCTGGCTGAAATCATCAATCGGCAAAACGATATGGAGTGCGTGGGCACAGCCAATGATCCGCTGATTGCACGGGAAATGATCCGTGAGCTGAACCCGGATGTGATCACCCTGGACGTGGAAATGCCACGCATGGATGGCCTGGATTTCCTGGGGCGGCTGATGCGCCTGCGGCCCATGCCGGTGGTGATGATTTCGACGTTGACCGAGCGCGGTGCCGAAGTCACCATGCGCGCCCTGGAGTTGGGTGCCGTTGACTTTGTGGCCAAGCCGCGCATCGGCCTGACCGACGGCATCAAGGAGCTTTCGAGCATGATCGTCGACAAGATACGCGTGGCCGCTGCTGCGCGCATCAAACGCGCGATCGTGGTTCCTGCAAGCGGCGTTTCCAGCAAGCCCGCCGGCACCGAGCCTGCACCTGCCCTGATGGGGCGGCTTTCTACCGAAAAACTGATCTGCATAGGCTCATCGACGGGCGGAACCGAAGCCGTCAAGGAGGTGTTGATACGTCTGCCGGCCGATTGCCCCGCAATTGCCATCACGCAGCACATGCCGCCGGGATTCACCACCAGTTTTGCGGCACGCCTCAACACCTTGTGCCAAATGACCGTGAAAGAAGCCGAGAACGGTGAGCGTATCCTGCCCGGCCATGCCTACATCGCCCCCGGGGGCAAGCAATTTCGCATCGGCCGCAGCGGAGCCAACTACGTGGCGGTGGTCGAGGATGGCGAGCCCGTGAACCGGCACAAACCCTCGGTAGAGGTGCTGTTCAAGTCTGCTGCCGCTCTGGTGGGGCGCAACGCCTACGGGATCATGCTCACGGGCATGGGCGCAGACGGTGCCAAGGCCATGCGGGAGATGAAGGACGCGGGCAGCTACAACTTCGTGCAGGACGAGGCCAGTTGCATTGTTTTTGGCATGCCGCGCGAAGCGATTGCCCATGGGGCTGCGGATGAGGTCTTGCCAGTCACCGCGATTGCCGGCGCTTTGATGGCCAAGCTGCGGGGCTCTGGCGATCGTTACCGGGTTTGAGCCAGCGACTACCGTCCTTAAATGCCTCGATTTGCTAGGGCTTTGATAGCAACTCAAGAAAAATAAGGGTAAACCCTTATATTCGAGGCATGAACACCTCGAAGTTGATTCCGCCGATCCGCCTGCTCGGGTCGGAGCACCGAGAACACATTGCCCAGCATTTGCTGGCCTTGCCTGAGCGGGATCGTTATCTGCGGTTTGGTCATATGGCCAGCGACGAGCAGATACGGCGTTACACCGACAGCCTTCAGTTCGACCTGGATTCCATCTTCGGCATTTTCAATCGCAAGGTCGAGTTGCTGGGGATGGCGCACTTGGCCTTTGTGCCGCGCTGGGGGCAAGAGCCCATGGCTGAGTTTGGCGTATCGGTGGCGGCCTCTGCAAGGGGACGTGGCTATGGCCTGAGACTGATCGAACGTGCGGTGACCCACGCCCGCAATGAAGGTGTCACGCAGCTGCAGATACACGCCCTGAGCGAAAACACGGCCATGGTGCGCATTGCCCAGAGTATGGGAGCCACTGTCGCCCGCCAGGGGACCGAGACCGAGGCCCACCTGCAACTGCTGCCAGCCACGCTGGACAGTCGTGTCTCAGCGCTGATTGATGAGCAGGTGGCGCAAACCGATTACCACATCAAGGTCCACGCCCGGCAGTTGAGGCAAGTGTTTGGCCAGTTCCGTACCCTGCGCGAACGGCTTTTGAAAGCTGCGCGTGAGCTGGCTCCATAGAGTTGTCAGATCCATCCGCTATCCTAGGGGCATCGAAACAACGGCAAACTTGCCACACTGAAGTGTCCGACCCTCACCCTGCGCGCCATTCCGAGAAGGAAGACAAGCGTACCTTTCTGCAGAAACTGGCCGAATTCATCCACCCCGGCCCGGATTCAACCGCTGAACTGATGGAGACCCTGGCCGATGCCGAGGACAACCACGTCATCGACGCCGAATCCCGCAACATGCTCGAAGGCGTGATTCGCATGGCCGAAATGAGTGCCGGCGAAGTCATGGTGCCGGCCACCCGCATGGATTTGCTGGACATACAGGCGCCGCTGGACACGCTTCTGCATGTGGTGATCGACACTGCTCACTCCCGCTTTCCGGTGTTTGAGGGAGATCGTGAAAACATCATCGGCATCTTGATGGCCAAAGACCTGCTCAAGCTGCAGCGGGCACCCGAGCTCAACATCCGTGCGCTGCTCAGACCGGCGGTCTTTGTCCCCGAAAGCAAGGGCCTGAACGACCTGCTGCGAGAGTTTCGCGGCAATCGCAACCACCTGGCCATCGTGATCGATGAGTTTGGTCGGGTGGCAGGGCTGATCACCATCGAGGACGTGCTGGAACAGATCGTCGGGGAAATCGAGGACGAATTTGACCTGCCCGAGAACCCCGGCGACATCTACGCACTGGCAGATCGAACCTACCGGGTGAGTGGGGACATTGCGATCGAACGCGTCAATGATGCCTTTGGCGTGACCTTGGTCGGCGCTGATCCGGAGGACGGCTTCGACACCATCGGCGGCTTGATTGCCCATGAGATGGGTCATGTCCCCAAGCGGGGAGAGCGCTACAGCCTGTGTGGCCTGGACTTTGTGGTGCTGCACACACGCGGCGGTGCCGTGAAGTGGTTCAAGGTCTCACCCGTCACGACACCGTCTGCACCGACCTGATCAAACATTTGATCCACCCACAGGTTCAAGGCACGGCCATGCGCCCGTCGATATTGCCCTTGTTGCTTGCGGCGCTGGCCGGTGTGGCCCAGGCCCTGGCGTTGTCCACGCCCTGGAGTCAGGAGCCCGCAGGCTGGCTGCAACTGCTGGCCATGGGGGTGCTGGTGGGGCAACTACAGGCCGCGCATTCGCCACGTGGTGCCGCGATGCTGACGTGGGTGTTCGCCACGAGTTGGCTGGTGGCCACCTTCTGGTGGCTGTTTGTGGCCATGAACACCTATGGTGATTTGAGCGCGCCTCTGGCGGCACTGGCGGTGTTGGCATTGGCGGCCGCCCTTGCGGTGTATTACGCACTTGCCGCAGCGGCCTATGTGGCTCTGGCCCCTGGCGGCATCCTGCCCAGGGCGGCGCTGTTTGCCGCACTGTGGACCATGGCCGAAATGGCGCGGGGCACCTGGCTGACGGGCTTCGGCTGGGGGGCGGCGGGTTATGCCCACGTCAACGGTCTGGGCGCGCTGGCCAAGTGGCTGGGCCTGTATGGCATCACCGCATTGGCTGCTTTCATGGCCGCAGCGCTGGCGGGCCTGTGGGCACAACCGTCACGCTTGCGGCCAGTCTGGGCCGTTTTGTTGTTAATGCCCACCTTGCTGGGCGCCCAACTCCCGATGCCCGCCTACAGCACATCCAGTGGTGCCTTGAGCGTCGCGCTGCTGCAAGGCAACATCGCGCAAGACCAGAAGTTTCAGGCGGGCACGGGGGTGGTCGATGCCCTGCAGTGGTACGGAGAGCAGCTACGTGCTCAGTCAGCTGCACTGGTGGTGGCACCAGAAACAGCACTGCCACTGCTGCCCGAGCAGTTGCCGCAAGGTTACTGGACCGGCCTGACCCAGTCGTTTGCCAAGGGCGCCCAAGCCGCCTTGCTGGGCATACCTCTGGGCGACCTGACGCAGGGTTACACCAATTCCGTGGTGGGCTTGAAACCGGGCGCAGGCGCGGAGGTGGCGCGCTATCAGTACGACAAACACCATCTGGTGCCTTTTGGCGAGTTCATACCGCCCATGTTTCGCTGGTTTACCAATCTCATGAACATTCCCCTGGGCGATTTCAACCGTGGCGGCATAGGTCAGCGCTCGTTTGAGTGGCACGGCCAGCGGCTGGCACCCAATGTTTGTTACGAGGACTTGTTTGGCGAGGAGCTGGGTGCCCGCTTTCTGCAGCCGGACCTGGCGCCCACGGTGCTGGTCAATGTGAGCAACCTGGCCTGGTTTGGCAACACGGTGGCGCTGGACCAGCACCGCCACATCAGCCGCATGCGGGCGCTGGAGTTCGAGCGGCCTGTGATTCGCGCTACCAACACCGGTGACACGGCCATCATCGACCACACCGGCCGCGTCACACAGGCCCTGCCGCGCCACGCCCGCGGCGTGCTGATAGGTGATGTGCAGGGGCGCACCGGCATCACGCCCTTTGCCTGGTGGGTTTCCCGTTGGGGGCTGTGGCCGGTGTGGCTGCTTTGCGTTACGGTGGTACTGGTCGCCTGGCTGGCGCGCCGAAAAGCGCAATGGGCGGCACCGGCCTGAGCCTGCCGAGTCCCACCGGGACGGGCGTTGCCCCGTAAAATCTGCCGCTTCGCGTGCCGGCCCCGTCGGGGTGGCCACAGACCAGAGAGATTCCAGGCGTTCGCGCCCTTTGCTATGTTGACCTTCCAACAAATCATCCTGAAATTGCAGACTTACTGGGCGGAGCAGGGCTGTGCGCTGCTGCAACCCTATGACATGGAGGTCGGCGCTGGCACTTCGCACACGGCCACTTTCTTGCGCGCGCTGGGGCCCGAGCCCTGGAAGGCTGCCTATGTCCAGCCCAGCCGTCGCCCCAAGGATGGCCGCTACGGCGAAAACCCGAATCGCTTGCAGCATTACTACCAGTACCAGGTGGTCCTGAAGCCCGCACCCGCCAATATCCTGGAGTTGTATCTGGGTAGCCTGGAGGCCTTGGGCTTTGACCTGAAGAAAAACGACATCCGCTTTGTCGAAGACGATTGGGAAAACCCCACGCTGGGCGCCTGGGGCCTGGGCTGGGAGGTCTGGCTCAACGGCATGGAAGTGACCCAGTTCACTTACTTCCAGCAGGTCGGTGGTATCGACTGCAAGCCCGCGACTGGTGAAATCACCTACGGCCTGGAGCGCCTGGCCATGTATCTGCAAGGCGTGGACAACGTCTACAACCTGACCTGGACCGAAGCCCCGGACGGCTCTCGCCTGACGTACGGCGATGTGTACAAGCAAAACGAGGTGGAGCAATCCACCTACAACTTCGAGCACAGCGATGCCGATTTCCTGTTCACAGCCTTCAACGCCCACGAAAAGCAGGCCAAGCACCTGATGGAGCAACAGCTGGCCCTGCCCGCCTATGAACAGGTTCTGAAAGCTGCGCACAGCTTCAACCTGCTGGATGCCCGTGGCGCCATCAGCGTGACCGAGCGCGCCGCCTTTATTGGCCGCATCCGCAACCTGGCCCGCAGCGTGGCCCAAAGTTACTTTGACAGCCGGGAGCGGCTGGGCTTCCCGTTGGCGCCGCGCGCCTGGGTGGAGCAAATGAGCAAGAAGGCGGCCTGAACCATGACGACTCAAAACCTTCTGATTGAACTGTTTGTAGAAGAGCTGCCACCCAAGGCGCTCAAAAAGCTGGGCGTTGCTTTTGCCGCTCAGCTGGCTGATCAACTGCGCGCGCAGGGCCTGGCCAGCGCGGATGCTGTGGTCACGCCGTTTGCTTCGCCGCGCCGTCTGGCGGCGCACATCACCGAGGTGGCTACAAAGGCCGCCGACAAGGCCGTACAACAAAAGCTGATGCCTGTGAGCGTGGGCCTGAACGCTGCCGGAGAGGCAACACCCGCCTTGCTGAAAAAATTGCAGGCGCTGGGTGCGGATGTGTCTGACCCTGCCGCCACGGTAGCGGCCCTCAAGCGCGCACCCGACGGCAAGGCAGAAGCCTTGTTTTACGACAGCCTGGTCAGCGGTGCCACGCTGGAAGCGGGTTTGCAGAAGGCGCTGGAAGAAGCCTTGGCCAAGTTGCCCATTCCCAAGGTTATGACCTACCAACTCCAGGCTGATTGCGATTTGCCGGGGTGGAGCAGCGTGAACTTCGTGCGCCCGGCGCACGGCCTGGTGGCGCTGCATGGCAGTTCAGTGGTGCCGGTACGGGCCTTGGGCCTGCGCGCCGGCAACACCACGCAGGGCCACCGCTTTGAGGCGGCTGTTTCGCCCGTGGTGCTGAAGGATGCTGACAGCTACGCTGCCACCCTGGCCCGCTTTGGTGCGGTGATCGCCTCTTTTGCCGAGCGTCGCGCGGACATCGAGCGCCAGCTGGCTGCAGCAGCAGCCTCGGTCGGCGGCGGCTGCAAGCCCATCGAAGACGATGCCCTGCTGGATGAAGTGACCGCTTTGGTGGAACGCCCCAATGTGCTGATCTGCGCCTTTGAACCCCAGTTTCTGGAAGTGCCGCAAGAGTGCCTGATTCTCACCATGAAGGCCAATCAGAAGTACTTCCCACTGCTGGACGCCAGCGGCAAGCTGGCCAATCAGTTTTTGGTGGTGAGCAACATCAGCCCGGCAGATGCCAGCGCCGTGACTGGCGGCAACGAGCGCGTGGTGCGCCCCCGCCTGGCTGATGCGAAATTTTTCTTTGATCAGGATCGCAAGAAAACCCTGTCGGCCCGTGTGGATGGCCTGGACAAGGTGGTCTATCACAACAAGCTCGGCACCCAGGGCCAGCGCATGGCCCGCGTGCGAGCCATTGCCCGCGCCATTGCCGACCAACTGGGCGGCGGCGATCTGAGCCAGAGTGCTGACACGGCGGCCCGCCTGGCCAAGACCGACTTGCTGACCGACATGGTGGGCGAGTTCCCTGAACTGCAGGGCATCATGGGCGGCTATTACGCCCGTCACGATGGTCTGGGTGACGACATTGCCCATGCCATCGAAGACCACTACCGCCCCCGCTTCGCTGGCGATGAGCTGCCACGTAACACCGCTGGCCTGGTGGTGGCGCTGGCCGACAAGCTCGAAACTCTGGTGGGGATGTTCGGCATCGGCAACCTGCCCAGCGGCGACCGTGACCCCTTCGCCCTGCGCCGCCATGCTTTGGGCGTGATCCGCATGCTGGTCGAGCGCGACCTGCCGCTGGCGCTGGACGCCCTGGTGGCTTGTGCTGTGCCTGCGTTTGGCACCTTGATTACCGATCCCACCGCTGCCTTGCTGGACTTCATGTTCGATCGACTCGCGGGCGCCCTGCGCGAGCAGGGCTACAGCGCCCAGGAGGTGGATGCCGTGCTGGCACTGCGTCCGCAGCGTCTGGGTCAGGTGTCTCAGCGGCTGCAGGCGGTGCGTGCTTTTGCCGCCTTGCCCGAGAGCCCCGCCCTGGCAGCCGCCAACAAGCGTATCGGCAACATCCTCAAGAAAGCGGGCGAGGTGGACGCACACGTCAGCCCCGTGCTCTTGCAGGAGGAAGCCGAAAAGCAGCTGTTTGCCCAGATGCAGCAGGTGGTGCCCGTGGCCCAGACCCGCTTGGCGTCTGGCGACTATACCGGCTCCTTGCAGGCACTGGCAGCCCTGCGCGCACCGGTGGACGCGTTTTTTGACGGGGTGATGGTGAACGCTGACGAGACGGACCTGCGCCTGAATCGGCAAGGTCTGCTCAAGAGCCTGCATGAAGCCATGAACCGCGTGGCCGACTTGTCGCGACTGGCCGCCTGATTGTGACCAACCCCCGCCACGCCGATCTGAAGCTGGTCATCCTTGACCGCAACGGCACCATCAATGCCGACAGCCGCGATTTTGTGAAGTCGCCGGAGGAGTGGGTGCCGCTGCCCGGTGCGCTGGAGGCCATTGCCCGGCTCAACCATGCCGGCTGGCATGTGGTGATTGCGTCGAACCAGTCGGGCTTGGGCCGCGGCTTGTTCGACGTGTCATCACTCAATGCCATGCACGAGAAGATGTTTCAGATGCTGGCCACCCATGGCGGGCGTGTTGACGCAGTGTTTTATTGCCCGCACACAGCCGAGGACGCTTGCCAGTGTCGCAAGCCCGCACCGGGCTTGTTCAAGCAGATTGGTGAGCGTTATGGCATCGACCTGAAGGGCGTGCCGGTGGTGGGTGATACCCCGCGTGATGTGGTGGCAGGTGCGGCTGTGGGATGTGAGCCCCATCTGGTGCTGACCGGTAACGGGGCCGCCTACCGTGATCAGCCCCTGCCTGTGACCTTTCCGGCGGGCACGGTGGTGCACGAGGATCTGGCGTCCTTCGCCGTCTGGTTGATTGCCCGGGAAAAGCGGCAGCTGGCTGAAAAATCGGCCTGACGTCCGTTTTCACGCATAGATACAAAGGTTGTTATGTCCGCTGTTCGTTCTGTTTTGCACTTGCTGTGGATGCTGGTGACCATGGTCCCTTGGGCCATCGTGATGCTGGTCGCATCGATCTGGCGCAAGGGCGTGCCCTTGTACTGGATGGCCGCAAGATGGCTGGGCTGGGCCGTGGGTGGCGCGCGGGTGATCATGGGCATACAGACACGTGTGACCGGTATGGAGCATCTGCCCACGGGTGACAACTCTGCTGCCATCTTGCTGGTCAAGCATCAGTCCACCTTCGAGACCTTTCTCATGCCCACCTTGATGCCGCATCCGCTGGCCTATGTGTTCAAGAAAGAGTTGCTGCAGATCCCTTTCTTTGGTTGGGCCATGGCACGGCTGGACATGATTCACATCGACCGCAGCCAGCGCACGCAGGCCTTTGCCCGCGTGGTGGCCCAGGGCAAAGACCTGCTGGCCCGCGGCATCTGGATCATCATGTTCCCGGAGGGCACGCGCATACCTCGGGGCGAAAAAGGTGTCTACAAGTCGGGCGGCACCCGGCTGGCCATCGAGACCGGCGCGCCGGTCATACCCGTGGCCATCACCTCGGCCAAGTGCTGGCCGCGCAAGGCCTTGATCAAGCGAGCCGGCATTGTCGATGTGTCTATCGGCAAGCCCATCTCCAGCGTGGGCCGCACCGCAGATGAGCTGATGCGCGAGGTTGAGGATTGGATCGAGTCCGAAATGCGCCGTCTGGACCCTGAGGCCTACCGCTAAGGTGCCAGCTTCTTTCAGTCA
>JBEEJZ010000089.1:0-3578 GCA_041168905.1 Pseudomonadota bacterium
GACGTTCTCCAGTCGGCCCTCTTTGCCAATCAGACTGGCTTCAAACGCATCGCGATCTGTTCCCGTCATGGTGCGCACCTGCACCTCACCACCCCACTCGGGGACTTTGACTGTTTCTTTGGGTAAGTCGTCACATTGCAAAATTTGTTCACGCGTCAACATGTGTTTCTTCCTCTCAAGCTTCGGTAATTTCGCCATCGATCTCAATCGTCACAGACGCTTGCACCACAGCATCCACACCACCTTGCACGCTAAAGGTGGTGACATAGCCGTAGAAGGTCCAAATCGCTGGCACGGTGTCTGTGAACGTCAACTTGAACTGACGGCGCACACGATTGGCGCGATCACTTCGCAGACCTTGATGGATCGTGTCGTCGGGGTTGTAGTGCATGGTCAAAGTCAACTGACCTTCATCACGCAAGCCCACGCGCTTTTCTTTAGACGCTGAGGCCAGGTTGGTGACGTCGATCACGGCGGCTTGACCGCCAGGACCTTGAAACGACACCACGTTGGGGATCACTTCAAAAGTGGTTGTTCCAAATCGGGAAATCGTGATTCCCTGTGCGGTAATTGCTGTGCTGCTCATGTGTAGCTCCACGTTTAGGTTGGACTGACCTGTCGAAAATAGGTGTAGTCCACGCTCACCCGGTACAGCCGGGCCTGTTCTTCAAAATCGGATAGCCCCATGCGTACATCGACGACGGTGCTTTTGTCGACCAACAACGTTTCAAGAATCGCGTCGTGCAGACTCAATGCCTCTTGATACGTTCTGGCGTAGGTATCGACTTGCATGCGTATGCGTTGCAAGCCGTGCGGCCCATCGAGGCCAAAGATGTGCTCTTGCACGATGGGCGTGTAAACAATGGCTGGGTACTGAGCGTCTTGTGCGGCAACTAGCGCATAGACCTCCCCAGCCGCCAAAGTTTTGATGGCGTCGTAGAAGTCCTGCATGGCTATTTCCTGTTCAGCGCTTTGGCTTCTAGTTCGATGCGATCGCTCAGCCGATCTTTCATCGCTTGAACTGCTTCACGCCGCTTTGCTTCGAGTGCAGGCCTCAGAAATGGCCGTGCTCGCATCTTGCGAGTGCCAAACTCAATGAAGCGCCAGTACCAGGCGTCTTGCGAGAGGTTCCCTTTTTTGCCTTGCTTGCGGTACTTCTTGCCGTGACGCACTGTCACGAAAAAGGTTTGCCGAGTGAGGCTTGAAAGCTCTGGAATGTGCTTCATGATCACCGAACGCTTCAACGTGCCAGGCGGAGGTTGGTTTGGGCCCAGTGACTCGGCAGCCTTTGGTGCACGCATCCTCGCTTCATCTCGAATGACCTTCGCACCTGCATAGACGGAGACCCGAAGTCCATTCTTAGCCACCCGATCAGGCAACTCGCGAAGCGCCCTGGCCAACTCTGCCAAGCCTTCGATCTTGACGATTTCATGTTTAGCCATCGTCAAGTCCTTCAGACACCAGCAAGATGAGTTGAGCTCGCTTCTCGTCTTCGTTCAAAGCTGAGTGAATGTTGAAGATGCGAGACTTATAGAGCACACGCATCTGTGCGACTTGCTGTGGGTTGTCAAATACAGGCTGGTATCGAACCGTGATCTGATGCGTCAATTCAGCAGAGATTCGGTTGGCAATCACAGCCTCTTTGCCTGAGAGGGGTTGAATGTCCGCCCACACCGTCGCCACATCCAGCCAAGTCCGACAAGGAGCACCTAGGCTGTCTTTGATGGTGCTCGGGCGTTGCACTTTGATGCGTCGCGTTAGCATGCCTGCGCTGATGGGATTCATATGAATGAGACCTTGAATGGGTCGAGTAAACCGTCAACAAATGGCAAAGATTCAATTCGGCCACGAGAGAGTGCAGCGACTTCTTCTCGATGGGCATATAGGCTTCCAACCCTGAGCTTGATCCAGCTTTTAATCCCTTCGGGCACCGCAGAAGCATCGCCGTATCCAACATCAAAGGTGACCGATACCGAGCCAATTTGGGGCAAAGAGATGGGCCAAATTTGTCCGAATACAGGCGTGATCCGAGCAGGCTCACAGGCTGTATCGACCGTGTAGTTGCTCGAAGGCATGGTCTGCGTGACGCCAGCCATGTCGAGGTAGTTGATAGACACCACGTTCAGAACGGGTGACTTTTGAATGAGGATGGCATGCCCAGGCAATGTGAAAGGCTGTCCCGCTGGAACCCCCATGAGGCTCGGACCGGGAAAGCTATCCATGACCAACTTCCAACGCGCAGTGATGAACTGCCTGTTGGTGATGGTCTCTGCTGCTTGTCTTGCCGCAGATATCAAAGCCTGAATCAACCCATCGTCATCATCGAAATCCACCCGCAGGTGGAGCTTGGCCTCTTCAAGAGAAACTGGCTCCCCTGCGGGAGGGGTGATCAATTGCATGGGCATGCCCTTGGTCTCCCCTCAGACTCAGATAACCTGAGCCACTGCAGCCTGGTTGCTTGCGTCACCCGGTGCGAATCGAGGATTAAACCCAAGCAACTGCGCTGAAGTCAGACTGGCTGCGACAGCCACAGTGACAGAGAGACGGACATAGCTGAACCCGTTGTTCACATCCAGCTCTTCGGGGCGCAAGTTGATCAAGGCTTGCTTGCTGTCCCCCGTGGCCTTGACGATCTGGGTGATGTCTTTACCAGCCACATCCTTAGCCCCAGTGCCTGATGCGTCGGTAGCTTGCTGAAGCTTCGCATCCAGCGTGGCACCCGTGCCCAGGACACCGCTTTGAATCAAAGCCAGCAGGTTGTGGTGGTTGCCAGCTGAAATCCAGCCGGTGGTGACAGTGCCCGCCGCTTGACTGGCGGGATCGATGGTGGCCAGAACTGAAATCAGTTCGCTGCCTTTTGCATTGGGAAACATTAAATTTTTCCTTTAGGTAATGGCCACGATCAACGTGCGCCCAATTGAACAAAGGGCGACATCGTTGCGTTGCCCTTGGCAGGCGCGATGGGTGCCGCGATCTTGGATTGACCGTCCATGCGGAAGGTCGTCCGGAAGGCCGTAAGGTCTGCATCAAAATACAGATGCATCGAAGTGGCCGTTTGCAAACCACCCGCCTTGGTGATGGTCTGGTAGTAAGACAAGTCCGCCAACAACACATCGCCTGCGCCGGAGAAACTGTTCGCGTGTTGCGAGACAAACACCGGACGACCCAGCAAGGTGCCGTAGGGAGAGACTTGGATACCACCGACGTTCAAGCCCATGGGCAGGTAGATCGGGTAATTGCCCAAGGTGAGTGTGAACAGCGCTGGCAACACATCGTTGTTGACGATCCAGACCGCCTTCGCAAATGACGCTGGGGGCAGGCGAGAAATCATCTTGGCCAAGTTCTGAGCCAACAGCGTTTGTGTCGCCTGACCTGTTTCCTTGGCCACCGTCACCGTGGTTGCATTGCTCATACAGCCCACAGGAACGCCTGTGCCCGAGCCAAAGAGAATGGACTCATTGGTCTTCCAGCGGATGGAAGTGGCAATCTTGTCGGGCAAGTAGGTGGACAACGCATTGGTGTCGTCCAACAGCTCATCCGTCACAGGCACCAGGGCCATCAGCTTTTTGAGGCGCAAG
>JBEEJZ010000090.1:0-7223 GCA_041168905.1 Pseudomonadota bacterium
GGTGCAGGCCGTGGGTTCATTTCGGGACGTATCGGCGCAGTTTCCCGACCTTGCATTCGAGCACTTGCCCGGCCGCATCATCGCGCCCGGCTTCGTCGATCTGCATGTGCACTACCCGCAGCTGGACGTGATTGGATCGCCAGCCGATGGCTTGCTGCCCTGGCTGGAGAACTACACTTTTCCTGCCGAGGCCCGGTTTGCTGACCCTGCGCATTGCGCATCAGTTGCCACCTGTTTTGTCGATGAGTTGCTGCGCAACGGCGTGACGACAGCGCTGGCTTTTGCAAGCTCCCATGTGGCCTCGGTGCACGCCCTGTTCGGCGCGGCTCAGGCGCGAGGCATGCGCTTGATCACCGGCAAGGTGCTACAGGACCGCCACAGCCCGGAAGGCGTGCGTGACGACACCGAACAAAGTCTGATCGATACGGAAAGCCTGATACAGAGGTGGCACGGGGTTGGCCGATTAGGTTACGCCATTACGCCGCGCTTTGCCCCAACCAGTACCGATGCGCAGCTGCGCGGCGCTGGCGAGCTGGCCGCGAAGTACCCGGAGGTCTGGATCCAGTCGCATGTTGCCGAGAACAAGGATGAAATCGCCTGGGTGCGAGAGCTATTCCCGGCCTCACGCTCTTATTTGGCCACCTATGCCGACTTTGGTTTGATGCGCGATCGTGCTGTGTATGCGCACTGTATCCACTTTGATGACGAAGACCGCGCCTTGATGCGCAACACCGGAGCTGCGGCGGCCGTCAGCCCCACCAGCAATCTTTTCCTGGGCAGTGGATTTTTTGACTATGCCGGCGCCGAGCGTGTCGGCTATAAGTTTGGCCTGGCCAGCGATGTGGGCGGCGGTACCAGTTTCAGTCCCTTTCACACCATGCTGGCGGCTTATTACGTGGGGCGCGAGGGGCATGCCAAGTTGGGCCTGTCTTTGAGCCCCCAACACCTGTGGTGGCAGCACACGGCGGGTGCTGCGGCTGCGTTAGGCTTGGATGGCGTTCAGGGGCGCCCCGCTATCGGCAGCTTGCAGCCGGGAAGTGAGGCTGATTTTGTGGTGCTCAACCCTCGGGCCACACCGTTGTTGGCTCGCAGAACCGCTAGCGCCCGCACGCTGGACGAGCTGCTGTTCGCCCTGATCGTTTTGGGCGACGACCGGGTGGTGGAAAAGGTCGTTCTAGCCCCAGGTTCGGCGCCGGGCTAGGCTTTCAAGTTCACCCTGACGCCTGCTTTTGCCAGGTACTGGGCTGCGCGCAGGGTATTTTCAGTGTCGCCTTCATGCTGTGTGATGGCATCGTGTTCCTGACCACTCTCAGCGAGTAAGCCCACCTCGACGAGATGTGGGTAGGCGGAGATGATCAACTCCAGATCGACCGAATTCAAATGCCAGCCGGGAGTCGCGACAGTGATTGAAAAACCCAGTTGCCTCGCCTCAAGCAGCGTCGCAAAAAAAGCCGGCCTCATTTCCAAATGTCGGTCCTCCATCCTCAAACTGAAGACCCCGCAATCCTTGAGTTGGCTCAAAGTGGGTTGTGAGCCACCTGGGCAGAGGGGCGTACTCCAGGTCGCCGACCAGGCGTAACCTTCGTTCAGCGCCCATTGTCGGAATTTGGTTTCGACAGATGCATGGCCGGATGTAGCTAGGGATGTCGCGAGAGGTTTCAACAACTCCGTTGTGCTCACCCTGGCTGGTGCAGGGTCGTCGGCATAGCTCAGCAAGTCGGTTTGCATGAGTGGTGCAACCCACGACAGAACGTCCTCCACAAACCGCCCCGATTTGTTTGCCAGCGTTTGAACGTCGATGGCTGGGCGCTGCGCAACGTGGCCCCACAGCGCTGCGTCCGCACCCTCCAAGACCATGAACGTTTGATCGACCTCGTTCCAGATTGCCACCCTTGTGTGGTTGCCTGCGCAAAAACTTCTGCTCGCCACCCAGCGATTGGGCGCAATTGCTCGCTGCCACTGAATAGACGCGGGCGAAACGCAAGGATTCATTTGAACTGTTTGTGGATTCTTTTAAGTTACTGAAAGTTTATATGAATCTTTATACCTTGTGGCCCTTGTCAAACAACTAGAAGTCATAGCAGATGGCCGTTTCACCGCATCACAAGGAAGCTGCCCGGCAAGCGTTTTCGTATCGCCTGGGTGAGAGCCTCAAGAAAAGCGGCCGCAGTACGAGCCCAACCCATCTGGTCACCGAATTCAATGCCCATTTCGGCGGCCCCAAAGTGCATGTGCACACCTGCCGAAAATGGCTACACGGCGAAGCCATCCCCACCCAGGAGAAACTGGTTGTTTTGTCGCACATGGTGGGCGTGTCGCCGGACTGGCTGCGTTACGGTCAGGAAACACGCGTGATGCAGCAAGATCCGCCGAGCGCTTTTTCGCGCCCCGAGCTGGCTCTGCTAGCCGACTTTCGCCGTTTGAGCGAGCGTGACCAACGGGTGGTTCGGGATTTGGTGGGTTTGATGATGCGATCGACCTGATGGGCGCTTGTCGGCTTGTCCGCTATCTACAATTCGCTGAAACAGCAGGACCAAGCGCATGAGCATCAAAAGCGATAAGTGGATACGCCGCATGGCGGAGCAAGAGGGCATGATCGAGCCGTTTGAGCCAGGCCAAGTGCGCCAGGTGGACGGCAAGAAAATCATCTCTTACGGCACCAGCAGCTATGGCTACGACATCCGTTGCGCGCCGGAGTTCAAGGTTTTTACGAATATCCACAGCACCGTGGTGGACCCCAAGAACTTCGATGAAAAAAGCTTTGTCGATTTTCATGGTGACAGCTGCATCATTCCCCCGAACAGCTTTGCCCTGGCGCGCACCGTGGAGTACTTTCGTATTCCTCGCAATGTGCTGACCATTTGCCTGGGTAAGAGTACCTATGCTCGCTGCGGCATCATCGTCAATGTCACGCCGTTCGAACCTGAATGGGAAGGTTATGTGACCCTGGAATTCAGCAACACCACGCCCTTGCCAGCCAAGATTTATGCGGGTGAAGGCTGCGCCCAGGTGCTGTTTTTCGAGAGTGATGAGGTCTGCGAAACCAGCTACAAGGACCGCGGCGGCAAGTACCAGGGACAAGTGGGCGTCACTTTGCCCAAGGCCTGATTTGGACCGTCAGGCAAGCATTTTCTGCTGATGGCAGATAATGTCGCGTTGCTCCCTCGTCCTTTGGGTGCAATCAGCTACCGGGCAATCCATGAATTTGCTGAACCGGTGGCGCCCCACTTTGGCGATGCATGAACGACTTGACTACTGAACTGACCCCCGAGACCTCTATCGCAGCCCCGGCTGCTCCCATGGCTTTTGCACAGTTGCAATTGGCTGCGCCGCTGGATCGGGCAGTAGCCGAGATGGGCTATGTGTCCATGACACCCATCCAGGCACAAGCCATCCCTGTGGTCATGACCGGGCAGGATGTGATGGGTGCCGCCCAAACCGGCACCGGCAAGACGGCCGCTTTCTCCTTGCCTTTGCTGCACCGGCTGCTCAAGCACGAAAACGCCTCAACTTCTCCAGCGCGACACCCCGTTCGGGCACTCGTACTGCTGCCCACGCGCGAGCTGGCAGATCAGGTGGCCCAGCAAATCAAGCTGTACGCCAAATACACCAACCTGCGCAGCGCCGTGGTGTTTGGTGGCATGGACATGAAGCCGCAGACGATCGAGCTGAAAAAAGGCGTCGAGGTGCTGGTGGCAACTCCCGGGCGCCTGCTGGACCATATCGAGGCCAAAAATGCCGTGCTCAACCAGGTTGAGTATGTGGTGCTCGACGAGGCAGACCGCATGTTGGATATCGGCTTTTTGCCTGACCTGCAACGCATCCTCTCTTACCTGCCCAAGCAGCGTACCACCTTGCTGTTCAGCGCCACTTTCTCTCCTGAGATCAAGCGACTGGCCGGCAGCTACTTGCAAAACCCGATCACCATCGAGGTGGCCCGCTCCAATGCGACGGCCTCGACGGTGGAGCAGCACTTCTACAGCGTGCCTGATGACGCCAAGCGCCACGCCCTGCATCAGATTTTGAAGACCCGCGGCATCAAGCAGGCCTTTGTATTTGTCAACAGCAAGTTGGGGTGTGCCCGGCTGGCCCGGTCTCTGGAGCACGAGGGCCACAAGACAGCCGCCTTGCATGGCGACAAGAGCCAGGACGAACGCCTGAAAGCTCTGGACGCCTTCAAAAAAGGCGAAGTGGATTTGCTGGTGTGTACCGACGTGGCTGCCCGCGGTCTGGACATCAAGGATGTGCCGGCGGTGTTCAACTTCGATGTGCCTTTCAACGCCGAGGACTATGTGCACCGCATCGGCCGCACGGGTCGCGCGGGTGCCTCTGGCCTGGCGGTCAGCTTTGTCTCCGGCAGTGACAACCGCCTGGTGGCAGACATCGAAAAGCTGATCAAGACCAAAATAGAGCTGGAGGCCGTCGAATTCGACGAAGACCGGCCCAACATCCGTGCCCAGGGCCGGTTCAACGATGGCCGACGCATGTACAGCGAAGGCGAGGGCGACTCGCGTAGCGGACGTGAAGAGCGGTCATCTCACCGCTCAGACCGTTCTGAACGCTCCGATCGTGCGCCCCGCCGTGACTACGCCCGCCCCGCTCCCGCCCCGCGGGACCCTTTCTTCGACAAACCCTATGAACCTGCCGCGCCAACGGAGGCCGCGCCTGCGCCAGCCTGGGAGGCGTCCGCCAAGCCTGCCAGCCGCAGCATTTCCGCCAATATCAAGCCCAAGCGTCGGGTGGCGGCGCTCTTCAAGGCTGACTGAGGGCCGCGGCCGACGAGGCCGACAGATACTTGGGATTGCTCTCTTGCACCCGCTGCCGGGCCACACGGCAAAGGTGCTGGTAGGTAGCCTCGTGGTCCGGACGTCCGGGGTCTGAGGCGCCGGCGCGTATGCTGGCGCAGAGTTCGACGTTCAGTTGCTTTAGGCGCCCCGCGTCATCGACACTGATTGCGCCTGCCTGGGCGGCAAGCAGTTTGATCAGATCTTCCAACTCGTCTTGAATCGGCCCTGGTCCAGCCTGTAGCTGACGTGTAGCGATGGCCATGGCGTTGGCCACCATCAGAGCCTCATGCTTCAGATGTGCGGGCAGCTGGGGCAGCAGTTTTTCACGCAGCACTTTTTGGGCAGTGACCAGCAGCGCTGCGCCGTCGGGTTTTTCTCGCATCAGTCGTGTTCCGTCATGATGAGGATTTCGAGTTCCAGTTCGGGCACGATGTGCGCCGTGAGGGCCAGCAACAAGGACTCCTCCTCGCCCGAAGTGTGGCGCTGGGCTTGCTGCAGGGCGATGATGGCCCAGTTCATGTGGGCCATGACTTCCCAATACTGCACTTGAGCCGGGTCGATGCGCCGGCCGGACTCGGCTTCGTAGCCTCGGTAAAAGTCTTCGCGCTGACCGATGCCGCCGGCTTCCAGCTGGTTTTTGCCAAATCGCCAGCACTTGGCGCAAAACCAGCCCAGGTCTTCCAGCGGATCACTCCAACCGGCAAATTCCCAGTCCAGGATACCGGTCAAACCCTGTGCGTCGGCCATAAAGTTGCCGGTACGAAAGTCGCGGTGGCACAACGTGATCTGACCTCTGGGTGGCGCGTGCCGCTCCAGCCAGCGCAAGCCCCACTCCAGGGCCGGGTGGGGGGTGTGATGCTGATCCAGAAAACGGCGGTACCTGGCGACCCCATACAAGCCAGGGGCTTCGTCGTACCAAGGCAAAAATTCGAGTGCAGCCTGAGGCGGCCGGATGCTGTGGATGCGCGCCAGCTCTCGGCCCAGGCGTTCGGTCAGTTGCTGCCGGTTGCCGCCGAGTGCCAGGTCCTTCACCATGGCATGGGCCGCAGCCGTGCCTGCGATCCGTCGCATGATGAAGAAGGGGCGCCCCATCACGTCTCGATCCAGGCAGAGCCAAAGGGGCTCGGGCACCGTCACGCCCGCTTCAAAGGCGACCCGCAGCAACGCAAACTCCTGTGCCCGCCCGTGACTGACCGACACGCCTGACGGCGAATCGCAGCGCAACACTGCTTGCAGCAGGCCGTCGTGGGGTCCGCCTTCTATCTGCGCGTCAATGAGCCAGTTTTCCTGGATGGCGCCACCCGACAGGATGCGTGCGTCCCGTATCTGTACCGACCGTGCGCCCGCGGCCTGCGCGACAAAGGGGCTGAGTGCTTGCGGCGTCTCGGGGCTCATGGGGTGCCGTGTGGGGTTGTAGGCTTGGCCGCCACCTGGCCGTCGAGCATCTTTTTGGCCATGCTCCAGCGGTGCGTTTCACTGGGGCCGTCGTAAATCCGAAAGGCCCGTATGTCCTTGAAGATGCGCATCACCACCGTCTCGCCGGTCACGCCCTGGCCACCCAGAATTTGCACACAGCGGTCGACCACGCGCCATTCGGCTTCGGAGCAGACGGTTTTGGCGCGGCTGGATTCGAAGTTGCAGTTTTCACCTTGGTCCAGCAGCCAAGCCGTGTGCCAGATGTGCAGGCGGGCGGTATGCAGGTCCATGTCGTTGTCGGCCAGCATGTAGCCCACGCCCTCGTGGTCGCCCAGGCGCTGACCGAAGGCCTGGCGCTTGCGTGCGTAGGCCAGGGCCACGTCGTGCGCGCGGCGCGCCTGTCCCAGCCAGCGCATGCAGTGGGTCAGCCGTGCAGGCGCCAGGCGCACCTGTGCGTATCGAAAGCCTTTGCCCACCTCGCCCAGCACGTCGCTGGCGGGTATGCGCAAATTGCTGAAGCGCAACACGCCGTGACCGCCGGTGAAGCAGCTGTCGAGGGCGTCCATGCTCCGTACCAGCTCGATGCCGGGGCGGTTCATGTCACTCAGAAACATAGTGGCGCGGCCATCTTCTGTCTTGGCCATGATGATGGCGTAGTCGGCACCCTCTGCACCCGTGATAAACCACTTGGTGCCGTTGATGAGGTAGTCGTCGCCATCGCGCACGGCAGTGGTCATGAGCAACGAGGGGTCGGCGCCCGCGCCCGGGGGCGGCTCGGTCATGGCAAAGCAGGAGCGGGTGTGCCCCTGCACCTGGGGGCGAAGCCAGCGCTCTTTTTGTGCTGGTGTGGCCACGGCTTCCATGAGGTGGATGTTGCCCTCGTCCGGCGCGTGGATGTTCAAGGCTGTGGGCCCCAGGTTGGAGTACCCGGCCTCTTCAAACACCACCGCCTTGGCCAGATGCGACAGGCCCAGTCCCCCCATCTCGGGCGAGGCGTGGGGCGTGAGCAGGCCGACCGCG
>JBEEJZ010000091.1:0-20388 GCA_041168905.1 Pseudomonadota bacterium
CCGCCTGACCGAACGCATCGGTAATCTGGGCTCCCAGCTGTCGGGCGGTGAGCAGCAGATGCTGTCCATAGGTCGGGCGCTGATGACCCAGCCAGACCTGATCATCCTGGACGAAGCCACCGAGGGCCTGGCCCCGCTGATCGTGGCCGAGATCTGGCGCGTGATCGGAGCGATTCGAGCCGACGGCATCGCCACGCTCATCGTGGACCGCGACTACCGCAAGGTCCTGGCCCAGTCCGACCACGCGCTGGTGCTGCAAAAAGGCCAGGTGGTGCTGCGCGGCACGGGCCGCGAGGTCGCTGAAAGTCCGGAGCTCTCGACCTATCTGGGAGTGTAGACCGCAGCCATGAAATGGGCCACCAGGGAATTGGCGTGTCCATGCCCCAGCTGGTGGTCCGTTTTGAGCAGGCTCACATATTCCATGTGCTTGCGCTGGCCTGCACTGCCAAGAATGTCCATCCAATGCTGGATGGGTTTGCCGTAGGTCTTTTCTATGGACGGGAAGTAAGAGGCCGGTCCCTTGACCTTGGCGTCATTCGACATGGTTAACTCCTTCATGTAGTGCCGGCGGATACGGCTGCACGACATTTTGCAATGACTGTGGGGCGGATCGACTTGACACTCGTCCGTCTGATGTCCCTGCCTAATGAGCCCCTGTCCCCTGCACCAGACTGGTGGGTGCAGTCTCTGGCAGACAACCTGCGCAGTGTGGATGGATGCGAGCAGGGTTTGAGCAGTCAGCAGGCGCAGGAGCACCTGCGGCGCTGGGGCCCCAACACACTCAGGAACCATGGCCACACCGGGCTGCTGGTGACGCTGCTGCGTCAGCTCTCCTCGCCCATCGTGCTGATCCTGCTGGGGGCTGCGCTACTGTCGTTTGCGCTGGGAGTGCCCACAGATGGAACCATCATCCTGACCATCGTGATGCTCAGCAGCCTGCTGGGTATGTGGCAGGAGTACCGGGCCAGCACTGCGATTGAGCAGCTTCAAGACCTGGTGCAGATTCGGGTGGAGGTGCTGAGGGATGGCCGACCCTGCTCCGTTGCCGCAAAGGCCGTTGTGCCCGGGGACGTGCTGGTGCTGTCGGCCGGCTCCAGTGTGCCCGCAGACTGCCGACTGCTGGATGCGCGAGACCTTTACGCAGACGAAGCCACCCTGACGGGTGAGACATTTCCCGTGGAGAAAGCGCCCGCTGATCTGGCTGAGGATATTGCAGCGAATCTGGCCACCCATCTGCCTATGGCCCAAAGACACCATGTGCTGTTTCAAGGCACCCATATCGTCAGTGGCACAGGGCGGGCACTGGCGATGCGTACCGGCGACAACACCGAGTTAGGGACGATGGCGATGCACCTGCGGCTGCAAGCGCCAGAAACCGATTTTGAGCGAGGCGTGCGCAGCTTTGGCTATCTGCTGTTTCGCATCACCCTGGTTCTGGTACTGGTGATCTTTGCCTCCAACGTCTTTTTGCACCGGCCGGTCCTCGACTCATTCCTGTTTGCCCTGGCACTGGCTGTGGGGCTCACGCCTGAACTGTTGCCGGCCATCATCAGCGTCAACCTGGCCCAGGGAGCCAAACGGATGGCCGAGCGCCAGGTCATCGTCAAGCGCTTGGTCTCGATTGAAAACTTTGGCAGCATGACTGTGCTGTGTTGCGACAAAACAGGCACATTGACAGAAGGCCGTGTGGAGCTGCGAGGCGCATTGGACCTGGCGGGCCAAGAATGCCCGCAGACACTTGCGCTGGCGACGATCAACGCCCAGTTTCAAACCGGGTTCAGCAACCCCATGGATGCCGCCATCCTGGCCCGGGCGGGCCATAACACCCTCGCTGATCATGCTCATCTTGCCACCCGACTCGACGAGTTGCCCTACGACTTCACGCGCAAGCGACTCAGTGTTCTGGCCCTCATCGAGGGCAAAGCCACCCTCGTCAGCAAAGGCGCTTTGGCACAGATGATGCAAATTTGCAGCCGCGTAGCCCTTCCCAATGGCGACATCGCTGCGCTGGACCTGCACCGTGATGAGATCATGAAGCTGTACACGGACTGCAGTGCCAGGGGTTGGCGCACACTGGGTCTGGCGACCAAAGACCTTCCTGACCACAAGACCGTGCGCCTCATGGATGAAGCCGGCATGTGCCTGAGGGGCCTGCTGGTTTTTTCAGATCCACCCAAGACGGACGCAGCAAATACCGTGCAGGAGCTGCAAGCCTTGGGCATCGCCCTCAAGGTAATCACGGGAGACAACCGACTGGTCGCGCAACAGGTCGCGCAGAGCATTGGCCTGGACGCAACACACACTTTGACGGGTGATCAACTGCGACAGGTCAGCGACGATGCTCTGCCCCGGCTGGCAGGAAAAACGAGCATATTTTCTGAAATCGAACCCAACCAGAAAGAACGCATCATCCGGGCACTGAGAACGGCCGGCCAGGTGGTGGGCTATCTGGGCGATGGAATCAACGACGCACCTGCCCTGCATGCAGCGGACGTGGGAATTTCCGTGCAGGGTGCCGCAGACGTGGCCAAAGACGCCTCCGACATCGTCTTGCTGCATCGGGATCTGGCGGTACTGGCCGATGGGGTACGTGAAGGACGCATCACCTTTGCCAACACCATGAAGTACGTCTACATGGCCACCAGCGCCAACTTTGGCAACATGGTCAGCATGGCTGGCGCCTCCCTGCTGCTGCCTTTTTTGCCGCTCCTGCCCAACCAGATTCTGCTGACCAACCTGATGACGGACTTGCCGGAAATGGCCATCGCCACGGACAAGGTTGACGCATCAGCCATTCGTACACCGCAACACTGGAATGTCGCCATCATCAGCCGCTTCATGCTGTACTTTGGCCTGCTCAGTTCGATCTTTGACTTTCTGACCTTCGGCACCCTGTACTGGCTGCTGGACGCCAATGCGGCTGAATTTCGCAGCGGATGGTTTGTGGAGTCCGTGGTTTCTGCAACGCTGGTGGTGCTGGTAGTGCGCACACGGGGCCGCTTCTGGATAAGTCGCCCATCCCTGCCACTGGCGGTGGCTACGGCCCTTGTGGTGGCATTCACACTGGCCCTACCGTACAGCAAGATCGGCGGGCTGTTCGGGTTTGCACCACTGCCAGCGATCGACCTGGGCATCATGGGTACTATTGTTCTGGCGTACATGCTGAGTGCGGAAGGGCTGAAACGGAAGTTCTTCAGGCACCTTGCATCGCACCGGCCGCACAAACACTGAGGATTTATTCCCCAGCTCTGGCATCACCCGGAAAATAAAAAACCCGCAACTGCAAGACGCAAATGCGGGTTTGGGGGAGCCCTTACGGGCAGGCGTCAAAGACGCATCAGCCCATGTGCAGACCACCGTTGACGGAGAAGTCAGCGCCAGTGGCGTAGCCACCCTCTTCGCTGGCCAGCCAGGCAATGATGGATGCGATCTCGCTGGGCTTACCCAGGCGCTTGACGGGCACGGTGCCCACAATCTTTTCGAGCACGTCAGGACGAATGGCATTGACCATGTCGGTGCCGATGTAGCCAGGGCTCACCGTGTTCACGGTCACGCCCTTGGTGGCCAGTTCTTGAGCCAGGGCCATGGAGAAACCGTGCATGCCGGCCTTGGCAGCCGAGTAGTTGGTTTGACCTGCCTGACCTTTTTCGCCGTTGACGGAGGAGATATTGATGATTCGACCCCAGCCCTTCTCCACCATGTCGGCGACCACTTGCTTGGTCACGTTGAACATCGAGTCGAGGTTGGTGTTCATCACCGCATCCCAGTCTTCCTTGCTCATTTTCAGGAACATGCGGTCTTTGGTGATACCAGCGTTGTTGACCAGCACATCAATGGTGCCGTGCTCAGCCTTGGTCTTGCTAAAGGCCTCCACAGTGGAATCCCAGTCACCCACATTGCCAGCTGAAGCATAAAAGGTGTAACCCAGGGCCGCCTGCTCGGCGATCCACTTGGCGTGGTCACGGGTCGGACCGCAACCTGCGATGACCTTGAAACCTTCCTGATGCAAGCGCTGGCAGATGGCGGTACCGATGCCACCCATGCCGCCGGTGACGTAAGCTACTTTTTGACTCATGATTTGCTCCTTTTGAATTTAGCTATTTTTATAGCCGATATGGCCCCGGAGGGCCCTTGATCCGACCTGCCGGGCATAGAGCCCGACACGCTGAATTTAAAAAATTAACGCTCGATGGTGAGGGCCACGCCCATGCCGCCGCCGATGCACAAGGAGGCAATACCCTTCTTGGCGTCGCGTCGTGCCATTTCATGCAGCAGGGTGACCAGAATACGGCAACCAGACGCGCCGATGGGGTGACCGATGGCAATGGCGCCGCCGTTCACGTTGACCTTGGAGGTATCCCAGCCCATCTCGTTGTTCACAGCGCAGGCCTGGGCGGCAAAGGCTTCGTTGATTTCGAGCAGGTCCAGATCCTGGGCGTTCCAACCGGCGCGCTGCAGCGCTTTCTGGGATGCAGGTACCGGGCCCATGCCCATATAAGCTGGGTCCAAACCACTGGTGGCGAAGCTGGCGATGCGGCCCAGGGGCTTCAGACCCAAGGCAGCTGCTTTCTTGGCGGTCATGACCATGACAGCAGCAGCGCCATCATTGATGCCAGAGGCATTGCCAGCAGTCACGCCACCGGCCTTGTCAAACGCGGGCCGCAGGCCAGCCAAGCCTTCGGCATTGGTCTTGCGGTTGATGAATTCGTCGGCAGCGAACACGATGGGATCGCCCTTTTTCTGGGCGATGCTGAAAGGCACGATTTCATCGACAAACTTGCCAGCGTCTTGCGCGGCCGCAGCCTTTTGCTGACTGGCGAGAGCCAGCGCGTCTTGCATGTCACGGCTGATGCCATATTTCTTGGCCACGTTTTCGGCGGTGATGCCCATGTGGTACTGGTTGTACACGTCCCACAGGCCGTCCACGATCATGGAGTCGATCATTTTCCAGTCGCCCATGCGCTGGCCGTCACGCGAGCCGAGCAGCACGTGCGGGCTGGCACTCATGTTTTCCTGACCACCGGCAATCACGATCTCGCTATCGCCATAAGCCACAGCCTGAGCTGCCAGCATGACGGCCTTGAGCCCGGAACCACACACCGCATTGATCGTCAGACCTGGTGTGCCCTGATTCAGACCGCTTTTGAGCACAGACTGACGAGCAGGGTTTTGGCCAGCGCCTGCCGCCAGCACCTGGCCCATGATGACTTCACCCACCTGGTCGGCGGCCAGGCCGCTACGACGCAGCACGTCAGCGATGACGGCCGCACCCAATTGAGTGGCAGGCGTCTTGGCCAAGGTGCCACCAAACTTGCCCACCGCAGTGCGCGCAGCCGAAACGATAACGATGTCTTCCATTTATTTATCTCCAATAAGTGATGCAAAAAATAGCAAGGCCCCTTGAACAGAGGCCCTGTTGTCTGTGTCAGGCTTTGGCTTTCACGTAGCGGCCAGGTGCCGCTTCAATCGCCTTGTACTTGCCTTTTCCATATTGTTTGGGTGCCGCGACCTGCTTGCCCGCCTGTGCTTTCAGCCAATCAGACCAGTCTGTCCACCAACTGCCGGCGTGCTCCTTGGAACCTGCAATCCAGTCGTTCACATCCGCCGGAAATTTGTCCGCAGAACCAATCCAGTGACTACGCTTGTTTTTGGCTGGTGGATTGATCACGCCCGCAATATGACCAGAGGCCCCCATCACAAAGCGCTTTTTACCGGGCAAGTGCTGGGTAGATGCATAAGCACCGCCGATCGGCACGATGTGATCTTCGCGGGAAGCATAAAGGTATACCGGCATGTCGACCTTGCGGAAATCGACCTTTTCTCCACAAACCGTGGCCGAACCCGGCTGGACCAGACGGTTCTCAAGATAGGTGTTGCGCAGATACCAGGCGTAAAAAGGTCCCGGCAGGTTGGTGGAGTCACTGTTCCAGTAGAGCAAATCAAAGGGCGGAGGTGTGTCACCTTTGAGGTAGTTGCCCACAACATAGTTCCAGACCAGGTCGTTAGGACGCAAGAAGGAGAAGGTCGAAGCCAGGTCGCCACCCTTGAGCAAACCACCCTTGCCCATTTCCATTTCCCGGTACTTCACGAAGGCTTCGTCAATAAAGACGTCCAGGATGCCGGTGTCAGTGAAGTCCAGCAAGGTGGTGAGGAAAGTCGCGCTGCTGACAGGCTTTTCGCCACGGGCAGCATGCACGGCCAGCGCGTTGGACAAGATGGTGCCACCGACGCAAAAACCCAAGGCATTGATGGTGTCGGCACCCGTGATGTCGCGGGTGACGGCAATGGCCTTCATGGCGCCATCGGCAATGTAGTCGTCCCAGGTCTTGCGCGCCAGGGAGGCATCCGGATTACGCCAGCTCACCACAAAAGTGCGATGACCCTGGGCAACCGCATAGCGAATAAAGGAGTTGTCGGGTTGTAGATCCAGGATGTAGAACTTGTTGATGCAAGGCGGCACCAGCAAGAAAGGCTTCTCGAAAACCTTGTCAGTCAGCGGCTTGTACTCGATCAGCTGGAACAGATCGTTCTCAAAGACCACGGCCCCCTCGGTGGTGGCCACGTTGCGTCCCACTTCAAACAGGCTTTCATCCGTCATGGACAGATGACCCTGTCGTATGTCGTGCACCAGGTTCTGTATGCCCTTGGCAATACTTTCACCCTTGGTCTCGATGGCTTTTTTCTGGGCGTCGGCGTTGAAGGCGAGATAGTTACTGGGCGCGGCCGCAGCCACCCACTGCTCCACTGCAAACTGTATGCGGGCGCGGGTCTTGGGATCGGCTTCCACCGCTTCGGCCAGACCCATGAGAGTGCGGGCATTCAACAAATAAGCGGCAGCAGAAAAAGCCGCTACCGGATTGCTGGCCCAAGCATCGCCTGAAAAGCGACGATCCTTGGTGACTTCGGCGGCCTTAAAACCCTGTGACCACAGTGCGGTGGCCTCGGTGACATATTGCTTTTGCAAATCCTGGAGCTTTTCGGCCGCAAAACTCAGCTTGGGTGCTTTGTCACCCGATAAACCCAGACCTTTCAGGTCAAGACCTTCGAAAGTGCCCAGGGCCTTGGCCCAGTTATCAGTCAGCGCACGTTGAAATTGCTGCGCTGTCTGCGCCCAGTCATCGGTGGGAAGTTGCTTCAAGGTCAATATCCTTAAAAACCTAGGTGAATAAACACGAAGATTATCTTCGCAGAAACCTGATCAAATCCTGACGCTGTTTTCTCATCGTTTTCCCTATATGTACATCGTTCCTATCGCATGGCTCTATGTCGCGCTCATGATGAGCGTCGCGGAGGCCACCAACACCAACGGCACGGTGCTCGGTGCCATCGTCACTTTTGTTCTTTATGGCTTGCTACCCATCAGCATCGTGATGTACCTGATGGGGTCGCCTGCTCGCCGGCGTGCCATCAAGGCGCGTGAAGCCCTGGAGCGCAGCGAGAGCGCTCGAGCCACAAGCCCTCCCCAGAAGGCGGGGATTTCAGACCAGCCAGACGCTGGCAGCCATGCGACCGGTTCCGATGCCGGCTCGGCTGTCCCGGCGATAGGAAAAGAATCGTGAGGCCTGACAGACCGTGCACCAGCCTTCACTGCCGTCATTGCCAGCGATGGCACTGATACCCAGACCTTGAAGGCGTAGCCGCGCCAGCGCCGGTAAATTGGCCAGCCATTTACCCGGGCCGCGTGGCTCAAAACAATCAGCGGCCTGAGGATGCGTCAGGACGAAAACGGCTCGGACTTCATCTCCCACTTCGAAGGCCGTGGGGCCGATGCAAGGGCCCATCCAGGCGACAACGTCGGCCCCGTGGTCACTTGCCTGCCCTGCCAGTTCTGCCAGACGGCGTACCGCCGACTCCAGCACCCCCGACCCTTGGGCACCAGCCAGACCGCGCCAACCGGCATGTGCTGCCGCCACCAGAGGGACTTGACGGTGCGCCAACAGTACCGGCAGGCAGTCGGCGACCATGACTGTGCACGCGACTCCCTTGGACTGGCTCACAGCAGCGTCTGCAAACTGGCCGTCCGGGGCGCTGGCCAGCAGATCCAGCGTACTAACGCCATGGACCTGCGACAAAAAGACCGGCCGGGCCTGCAGAGCGTTGGCAAACAATTGCCGGTTCTGGTGCACCGCTGAGGGCAGGTCGCCCACATGATCGCCAAGATTCATGCTGCCGTAGGGTCCCTCGGAGACCCCGCCTGATCGACTGCTGAAAACGGAGCGCACCCAGGGCGGAGCCTCCCAGTCGGGGACCAACCAATCGGGGGGATAGGGCGAGTTGTTCAGCATAAATTTCGCGTGTTGAGTGCGCCTGCGGCTTCGGCGCCAAATTGTCGGTCCGGATTGAATTGAATTTAGACTTGCAACCAACAGCGCGTCCTTACAACTCACTCAAGAAAGTGGTCATCATGATTTTGGAACTTGCCGACATTCGCATACACCCCGGTCAACAAGCCGCTTTTGACGAGGCTATCCAGCGTGGCCTGACCTCTGTGATCAGTCAGGCCAAGGGTTTTCGTGGCTTCAAGGTCAACAAGGGCATCGAGAGCCCGGAGCGCTACTTGCTGCAAATTTTTTGGGATACGCTGGAAGACCACACTGTGGGGTTCAGGCAGTCACCGGCATTTGCAGACTGGCGTGCCATCGTCGGGCCTTTTTTTGCAGCGCCACCGAACGTCGAGCATTTTGATCTGCTCACCAAGTCCGCCTGAGCCGGGCACTTCTGGTTTTCGACGCCGGCCAACAGGACGCTTATATGGACTACTGCTTCAATCCCACCGCCACGATCTCAGTGCCTGTACTTGGCACTCAGCAACAATTTCCGGTGCACCGGATCTATTGCGTGGGCCGCAACTACGAAGAACACGCCAAAGAAATGGGCTTTACCGGCCGGGAACCCCCTTTTTTCTTCCTGAAGCCAGCTGACGCCCTGGTCGTGGCTGAGCAAGGAGCCACCGCATCTGTGCCCTACCCTGCCCTGACCCAGAACTTCCACCATGAGGTGGAGCTGGTCGTTGCCATCGGCCAAGGTGGCAAAAACATACGGGCGCAAGATGCCTTGAACCACGTTTTTGGTTATGCCGTGGGGCTGGACATGACCCGTCGGGACCTTCAAAACGACATGAAGAAACAGGGGCGCCCCTGGTGCATAGGCAAAGCCTTCGATCATTCCGCACCGATAGGTCCCATCACCCCCATTGCGGCGGCGGGAGACATCGCAGGTGCCGAAATCAGGCTCACGGTGAACGGGCAGCAGCGCCAGATCAGCCAGATTTCCAAACTGATCTGGAACATCGCCGAAACCATTGAACACCTGTCTGCTGCCTGGGAACTACAGCCAGGGGATCTGATTTACACCGGTACACCGGAGGGTGTGGCGGCCGTGGTCAAGGGTGACACGATGAACGCCAGCGTTTCTGGATTGACACCCATCACAGTTCAGGTGACCTGACCCCCATGCATCGGACGGTAGCCGCACGGGTGCTTGCGGTGGCCACGGTGGTGCTGGTGCTGCACGCCGCGGTCATCCTCACCCTAGCGAAAACGGACGCCCCCGCTGTCAGGCCAACGCCTCACCCCATGCGCTTGGCCGTACTCGGGTCAGAGGTGGCCGCGCCGTCGCCCCCCAGACAACCGCCGCCTTTGCCGCGGGAACCAGCTCATGAGCCTGCTAAAGCTCGCAAACAAGGCGGGCCGGCAGTGCAACAGAGGCCCCAGACGCCCGCCGACCCGAACCGAACCGATGCGACCCACGGCAAGCTGGTCGAACACCAAGAGCTGGCATCCGAAGAAAAAAAGGGGGCGTTGGCGGATCGACCTGAAACCGCCCCCCCTGCACCCGCCGCTGGTGGCGTACAGATCACGCGATCTGCGCCGCCAACGTTGAATGCAGCCATGCCTGCAAGCTCAACAAAGAGCGGTGAGCAAAAAGTGGAATTGCCGCTGACCGCTGCCGATTACCTGCAGAACCCCCGGCCAATGTATCCCAGCCTGAGCCGGCGTTTGAACGAGCAGGGCCAGGTCGTGCACAGCGTGACGATTGGGCTGGACGGCACAGCGCTGAGTGCGCAGCTGGTGAAATCCAGTGGCTATGAGCGCCTGGACGGCGCTGCCTTGGAAACTGTCATGCGCTGGCGCTACGTACCGGGAAAACGGGGAGGCACACCCACCGTGATGAGCGTCGATGTGCCCATCAACTGGGTGCTGGAGTAAAGCCTGAAAGCTGGCGTCCGTTACAGGCCCAATGCGGCAATACCCGCTTTGGCAATTTGCGCATCTTCAGAGGACTTCACACCGCTCACACCCACGGCGCCGATGCAGTGGCCATCCTTGATGATGGGCACGCCACCTTCGAGGAGCCCCTGGATGTCGGGAGCCGACAGGAAGGAATAACGCCCACCATTGATGACATCCTCGTACACCTTGCTTTCGCGTCGGCCCAGGGCTGCAGTATGGGCCTTGGCGGGAGCGATGTGAGCAGACACGGGTGCTGCGCCATCCAGACGTTGCAGCCACAACATGTGGCCACCGTCGTCAACGATGGCGATAGTCACAGCCCAGTTGTTTTTGAGGGCTTCTGCTTCGGCCGCAGCAGCTACTGCTTTGATGTCGGACAGTTCGAGCGTGGATTTTGTTTGCATGAATAGAACTTGGCAGGGAGAGTTGAATATTTGGAGAATGGACTGCAGCCCGGGAAGCTGAAGGCAAAACTGAAAGACCGGCCAGATTGTAGGAAAACCAAGCAGACTCAAAACTGGCCCGAAGTGACATGGACCTAGAATTTGGGCGTAATTACCTGCTCTGAAAGGCAATGAACATGGCAAACAACCTGAACTTCCCGGCTGAAACGACTACTTATGGGCATACCAGGGCATCTGCGCAACGCAACAAGGTGCTGCGCAACACCTACTGGCTGCTGGCACTGAGCCTGCTACCTACGGTGTTGGGTGCGTGGGTCGGTGTGGCGACAGGCATCACTCAGTACCTGTCAGGGGGTATTGGACTAGTTGTGTTCTTGGGTGGGGCGTTCGGATTCATGTACGCCATCGAAAAAACCAAGAATTCCGGCGCAGGCGTGCCCGTGCTGCTGGCCTTTACTTTTTTCATGGGCTTGATGGTTTCGCGCCTGATCAGCATGGTGCTGGGCTTCAAGAACGGGCCTGATCTGATCATGACCGCATTTGGTGGCACGGCTGGCGTTTTCTTCGTGATGGCCAGTCTGGCCAGTGTGATCAAACGCGATCTGTCCGGCATGGGCAAGTGGCTGTTCGTGGGTGCCATGGTGCTAATGGTGGGCGGCGTAATCAATGTGTTTGTCGGCTCGTCTGCCGGCATGATGGCCCTGTCGGTGGCTGCCATTGGCATCTTCAGCGCTTACATGCTGTATGACCTGAAGCAGATCATCGACGGTGGGGAAACAAACTACATCAGCGCAACCCTGGTTTTGTACCTGGACATCTTCAACGTGTTTCAAAGCTTGCTGTCGCTGCTGGGCATCTTTGGTGGCGAGCGCGACTGAGACCGGTCACCCACCCATGGGACCTGGGCCCACAGGTTCAAAGCCCTGCGCCCGAAGCGTCAGGGCTTTTTTATTGCCTGGAACATGGCGGGCACTACCCTGTCACTTCCAGAGCCATGCATCACTGCTTGGACAGGGCCAACCGCGCGGCAAGCCCTAGGAACACGACCGCAGTGATGCGGTTAAAGACCCATTGGGCGTGGGTTGATCGTTGAAGTGCGGGCCCAAGCAAGTCGGCAAACCAGGCAAAGCTGCCAAACACCAGGCAGGTGGCAAAAACAAAAACGCCACCGAGTGCGATGACCTGCATAGGCACGAAACCAAGATCAGGGCGCACAAATTGCGGCAAAAAGGCAAGAAAGAACAGTGCGACCTTGGGGTTGCTGAGGTTCATGATGAAGCCACGAACAAACATCCGCGCGGACGAAACCGATGGCGAGTCACTTTGGGCCAGCCCCACCGGCGCCCGATAGGCCTTCCAGGCCAAAACGAGCAAATAACCGGCGCCTGCAAATTTGATGACCGTGAACGCGATGGGCGAAGTAGCCAGAACTGCCGCCAGCCCCAGGGCCACAGCACTGGTGTGTACCAGCAGCCCCGTGCACAAACCCAGTGTGACAAACAGGCCTGCCCGGCGCCCATACCTGGCGGACTGGAACAGTACAAAAATATTGTCTGGCCCCGGAGTCAAACCAAGGACGACAGACAACAGGAAAAAAGTAAGTGCTGTATCCGGGCTGATCATGGAGGGGGGTGAAGAGGTAAAGTTTCATCATACTGGCCAGCATCTGGCAGCTGATCTGCAGGGGTCCAGGTCGTTGTAGAGAGCACGCGGCGAACAGAAGGGGCTGTGGTGTATAAACCGCGCACCTTGGGTGAGCTCAGCTTGCTGCTTGCAAAGGTGTCTCCCAATGTCTTACAACCCCTCAGGCGCGTTCATGCGCCGCAACAACAAGGAAAAACCGTCATGGGCGCGCAGTGGAAAGCAAAAGGCAAGGCACAGGCCGCAGATGCCAGGGGCAAGCTGTTCGGGAAGTTGGCCAAGGAAATCATGGTGGCAGCCCGCAGTGGTGCCGACCCCGCAGCCAACTCACGTCTGAGGCTGGTCGTGGAGCAGGCCAGGAAAGTTTCCATGCCCAAGGAGACTTTGGAGCGGGCCATCAAGAAAGGGGCAGGACTCACAGGCGAGGCTGTCAATTTTGAGCACGTGATGTATGAGGGCTACGCCCCACACCGCGTGGCGGTGATGGTGGAATGCCTGACCGACAACGTGAACCGCACCGCACCGGAGATGCGAGTTCTTTTCCGCAAGGGCCAACTGGGCACTTCCGGATCGGTCGCCTGGGATTTTGATCATGTCGGCATGATCGAGGCCGAGGCGATCACGGCGGATGCCGACCCAGAGATGGCGGCCATCGAAGCCGGCGCACAAGACTTTGAAGCGGGCGAGGAAGTAGGCACCACATTGTTTGTCAGCGACGCGGTGGACCTGGACGTGGTCAGCCGCGCGCTTCCAGCTCATGGTTTCCAGGTGCTGTCGGCCAAGCTGGGATACAAGCCTAAAAACCCCATCGATCCGGCGAGCCTGAGCGCTGAACAGTTGGAGGAAGTGGAGGCCTTTTTGGCCGCCATCGACGGAAACGACGATGTGCAGAATGTCTATGTGAGCCTGGCAGGCTAAGTGACCCATGAAATTCGCCACCTGGAACGTCAACTCCCTCAGCGTGCGCCTGCCCCAAGTGCTGGACTGGCTGGCAGCCAACCCTGTCGATGTACTGGCACTGCAAGAATTGAAGATGACGGACGACAAGTTTCCTGCAGACGCATTTTTGCAGGCGGGGTACCACGCACAGTGGTTCGGGCAAAAAACCTATAACGGTGTCGCACTGCTTTCACGCCAAGCTGGCAGTGATGTCGTCAAGAACATTCCCGGGTTTGAAGATGACATGGCTCGCGTCATCACCGCCACCTTTCCAAGCACTCAGCAAGCCAGCAAGGGCCAGGGCATACGCGTGATTGGCGCCTACTTCCCCAATGGTCAAGCCCCGGGCAGCGACAAGTTTGACTACAAGATGAACTGGCTCAAGGGCTTGCGCGACTGGGTCAAGACCGAACTGGCCGCCCATCCCAACCTGGTGCTGATGGGTGACTACAACATCACCTTCGACGACGACGATGTCTGGGACCCGATCGGGCTAAAAGACACCATTCACTGCACGGAAGAAGAGCGTTATCAACTCCGTGCTCTGGTGGCGCTGGGGCTGGTAGACGCTTACCGCCTGTTCCAGCATGAACCCAAGAGCTATTCCTGGTGGGATTACAGGGATTTCGCATTTCGGCGCAACCGCGGCCTGCGGATCGACCACATTCTGATCAGCCAGTCCCTCAAGCCTCTGGCGACTGCCTGCCACATCGACAAGCAAGTCCGCAAGAACGAGCGCCCCAGCGATCACGCCCCGGTCGTTCTGGAACTAGCCGAGCATTGAGCCCTGACAGGTTCAATCCAGACCCAGCTCCTGGATTTTGCGGGTGATGGTATTGCGGCCTATGCCCAGGCGCTGTGCGGCCTCGATGCGACGGCCCTTGGTATTGGCCAGGGCGGTCTGTATCAAGCGGGACTCAAAACGCCGAGTCAGTACATCCCAGACCTCATTGCTGCCGCTGGCCAGCAGGGCCTCGGCCTCACGGACCAGGCCCAGCTCCCAATCCTCAAGCACTGGAGGCGTGAGCCTGGCAGCCAAGGCCGCGCCAGCCTGTAGCAAGGCTGTATGGGCATTAGCCCGCAGGTCATGGGTCTCTGGCGTCACCGGCTCCAGCGACGGCGCCAGATCAGATGACATACTGGCCTCGACCTGCTGCACAGGCGCAGCGCCTGGTCCTTCCTGAGCGGCGTAGAGGGCCACCTCGGGCGGCAAGTCCTTGGGTTCGATCACCTGTGCCGGCGCCATCACCGTCAGCCAATGGCACATGTTTTCAAGCTGGCGAACGTTGCCGGGAAAGTTGAACTGGGCCAGACAGGCCAAGGCCGGATCCGAAATACGTTTGGGCTCTACCCCCAGTTGCTGCGCGCTTTGCTGCAGAAAATGCCGGGTGAGCATGGCCACGTCTTCCTTACGCTCACGCAACGCAGGCAGGCGCAGGCGTATGACATTCAGACGGTGAAACAAGTCCTCCCGAAATACACCTTCCTTGACGCGCTGCTCCAGGTTCTGATGCGTCGCAGCAATCACGCGCACATTGGTCTTGACGGCGCCATGACCACCCACGCGGTAGAAATGACCATCACTCAGGACGCGCAGCAATCGGGTTTGCAGGTCAAATGGCATATCGCCAATTTCGTCGAGAAACAGGGTGCCACCATCGGCTTGCTCAAAACGGCCGCGACGCATGGTTTGAGCCCCGGTAAACGCGCCACGCTCATGCCCAAACAATTCACTCTCCAGCAAATCCTTGGGGATGGCAGCCGTGTTGATGGCGACAAAAGGGCCACTGGCGCGCGGTGAATGTTTGTGCAGTGCACGGGCCACCAACTCCTTGCCGGAGCCGGACTCGCCGGTGATCATGACCGTGACGTTGCTCTGGCTCAGGCGTCCGATGGCGCGAAACACATCCTGCATGGCCGGGGCCTGGCCCAGCATTTCAGGGGCTGCAGCCATACGCTCTTCAGCGACTTCCTCACGCTGGCTTTCTTCCACGGCGCGGCGTATGAGCTCGACAGCCTTGGGCAAATCAAAGGGCTTGGGCAGATACTCGAACGCCCCTCCCTGAAAAGCCGAGACCGCACTGTCAAGGTCTGAAAACGCTGTCATGATGATGACGGGCAGACCTGGGTGCTTGGCCTTGACCTTTTCCAGCAATTCCAGACCGGAACCACCCGGCATGCGGATATCACTGACGAGGATTTGCGGACCCTCATCGTCACTGGCCGTGTTCAGGGCCTGGATCACATCGCGCGGATTGGTGAAGCTGCGGGTCGGCAGATCGGCGCGCAGCAAAGCCTTTTCCAGCACGAAGCGGATGGACTGATCGTCATCTACTATCCAGATCGGCTTCATGAGTGTTGTCACCTTTGTTTAAGCCGCCCTGAAACCGGGTCAAGGCAGCGGTATGAGTATTTTGAAATCTGTCCGACCGGGCACGCTGTCACATTCAATCGATCCATGGTGTTGCTGAACAAAGGTTTGCGCCAATGTCAGCCCCAGCCCAGACCCGCCCTCTCGCCCTGAGACCAGAGGGTAAAAAATGCGATCCTTGATCACATCAGGCACCCCAGGTCCGTTGTCAATGACATGCAATTCCAATGCCAGGCGATAGCGCTGCTTGCCAAAGGTAATTTGCCGGTTAACGCGGGTGTAGAAAGTGATGCATCCATCTCCCGCCGCAATCCGCTCTGAAAGCGCCTGGCAGGCGTTGTGCGCGATGTTCAGCACCGTCTGAATCAGCTGCTCCCGGTCACCCCGAAATTCAGGGATGGAGATGTCGTAGTCACGCGCCACCTTCAAGCCGCGGGGAAATTCGGCCAGGATCAAGCTACGTACTCGCTCACACACCTCATGGATGTTGACATCCCCCACAAGGTGGGGACGCCGATGAGGCGCAAGCAGTCGGTCCACCAGCGTCTGCAAGCGGTCAGCCTCGTGAATGATGACCTGGGTGTATTCGATCAATTCACGCGAGTCGATCTCCATTTCAAGCAGTTGTGCCGCGCCCCGAATACCACCCAAAGGGTTCTTGATTTCGTGAGCCAGGTTACGGATGAGTTCCTTGTTGGCCAGTGCCTGGTCCGCAAGACGCTCTTCCCGGTCCTGACGCGCCTGCTGCTCCAGCGGCAGTAGCTCCACAATGAATTCATGTGCCACCTCGGCCTGGGTAACGACGACGTGCACCAAAATGGGGTCTTGATTGAGTCGCTTGAGCTGTGCGTCGTAGCGCAAGGCGGCAAAAGCATTGCTACCGGCCCCTTGCAAGGCGGTCGCCAGTGCACGAGGGTCTATGAAGCTCTCCGGAAAGTAGGAGCCTTCCATGCTGCGACGGGAGATACCGGAGGCATCTTCGAAGGCAGCGTTGGCAAACAATACAACACCTTGGCTATTGACCACCGCCACCAATGTGGCGAGCAAATCGAAAGCGTGATAACTCACCTCATTAGGCTGGAGAGTGCTCACCTTGTCGGACAAACTCGCGCTCATGACCTTCACCGAGCAGGCAAGCGCCCCATTTCGCGTCGTATGCCGGCCATATCGCTCTCGTTTCTGGCGATGGCAGCCTTCAACTCTGCCACACGATCCAGATACTTCTGATGGTTGCGCACCTCTGAGCTTTGCTTTTCAGGCTCACCATTGTTGTATTCCCGCAGCAATTCAGACTGCCGGGCTTCAGCCTTCTTCAGCTCGCCCTCAAGTATCAGACGGGCATCGGAATCACGCGCCCGCTGATCTGCTGCGTCCACGCGAGACCCAGAGCCTGCTGCGGACGGTGTCGAAGTGGACGCTTTGGGCCCCGAAGCACCCGTTGCCGGCTGTATCGAGGCCGGACGCGTACCCTGCACAACGGTGACATTGGCATTGTCCATGGGCTTGCACCCTTGCAAGCGGGGATCTTGTGGGTTGTTGGTATAGACGTTGTTATTGCATTTATAGACTCGCTCCTGAGCATGGCCAGGAGCCGAGAACAGACCCGCATGAAGGCAGATCATCGCCAACCAGAATGTGCGAGCGCGAGAACGAGGTGACATGCGAGGCTGGAATACAAGTGTGGAGAGTGCTGCCGACAGACAGAAGAGGCCTGCAGTATCAAGCCTAATTCATTTACTGAGCAGGCCCTAGGGAAAACTATACCGAGCAACAGTCGGCCATCTTTTGAAGAAATCCAAGAAAAAAGGACAGCCGGAGCCGTCCTTTTTTTGTGTACCCAGCGAGGATTACAGCGAGTAGTACATGTCGTACTCGACCGGGGAAACTTCCACGCGGCTACGAGTCACTTCCTGCATCTTCAGCTCGATGTATGCATCAATCCAGGAATCGGTAAACACACCGCCCTTGGTCAGGAAAGCACGGTCCTTGTCGAGTGCTTCCAGAGCCTGATCCAGGCTAGAACACACGGTAGGAACCAGCTTGTCTTCTTCTGGTGGCAGATGGTAGAGGTCCTTGCTGGCGGCGTCGCCAGGATGGATCTTGTTCTCCACACCATCCAGACCGGCCATCAGCAGCGCGGCAAAGCCCAGGTAGGGGTTGCACAGCGGATCCGGGAAGCGGGCTTCCACGCGACGGGCCTTGTCAGAAGCAACGTTCGGAATCCGGATGGATGCAGAACGGTTCTTGGCCGAGTAAGCCAGCTTGACAGGAGCCTCAAAGTGAGGAACCAGACGCTTGTAGCTGTTGGTGCCTGGGTTGGTAATGGCGTTCAGGGCGCGAGCGTGCTTGATGATGCCGCCGATGTAGTGCAGAGCAAACTCGGACAGACCCGCATAGCCATTGCCTGCGAACAGGTTCTTGCCGTCTTTCCAGACCGCCTGGTGCACGTGCATGCCGGACCCATTGTCACCGGCAGAGGGCTTGGGCATGAAGGTGGCGGTCTTGCCGTAGGCATTGGCAACGTTCTGGATCACATACTTTTGCAGCAGGGTCCAGTCGGCGCGCTCAACCAGGGTCGAGAACTTGGTACCGATTTCGCACTGACCTGCTCCAGCCACTTCGTGGTGATGCACTTCAACGGGAATACCGACCGCTTCCAGGATCTGGCACATTTCGTTGCGCATATCCATGGTGCTGTCAACCGGAGGCACTGGGAAGTAACCACCCTTGACGCGGGGGCGATGACCACGGTTGCCGCCTTCGAGCTTGGTGCCGCTGTTCCAGGGGCCTTCATACTCGTCGATCGCGTAAAAGCTGTTGTTAGGCTCAACGCTCCAACGCACTTCATCAAACAGGAAGAACTCGGGTTCTGGGCCGACGTAGGCGGTGTCGCCCAGGCCGGACTGCTTGAGGTACAGCTCAGCACGCTTGGCGATGGAACGGGGATCGCGCTCGTAGGCCTTGCCGTCGGTCGGCTCGATCACGTCACACACCAGCACCATGGTGACTTCTTCGAAGAAGGGGTCGATGAAGGCGCTATTGGCGTCGGGCATGAGCAACATGTCAGACGCTTCGATGCCCTTCCAGCCAGCAATCGACGAGCCGTCGAAAGCTTGACCTTCTTCGAACTTGCTTTCATCGAACTGGGACACGGGCGCAGTAATGTGCTGCCACTTGCCACGGGTATCAGTGAAGCGGAAGTCAATAAATTTGACTTCATTGTCTTTCACCATTTTGATCACGTCTGCGACGGTCTTGGCCATCAAATACTCCTGTTGAGTCGTTGTTAAAAAGTAAACACCTTGCAATCATGCAGCTTCTGTGCCAGATACAAGTATCTTGTCTGTCTGCGCAAGAAAGCATTTTATGCTCTGGGCCCCGCCTCTGGTCCCAGGCACCGCCAGCTCAAGCGCCGCAGCATTTCAGTGCAGCACGCACACTATTGGTGCAAATTCGCGCAAAGGCTCTCGCCGCATCAGTTTCGCACCAATTCAGGGCCCAACTGAATGCCGAGTTGTTTCAGACCGGAGACCAAACTGGGATAGGCAGCATCCACGTCGGTCGGTGCTCCTTTGACTCCCAGCTCGATATGGCGACCATGCAAAGGGTGATCGACACTGGGCAAACTGAAGATCTTGATGGCCGGATACTGCTGCTCCAGCAACTCCATCAATGGGGTGAGGGTTGCCTCCATGCTTCCGTACGCAATGATGGATCGCTCGACCCATGCCTGCACGCGAAAAAGGCTGGGGTAGTAGTGATCAAGAACCCACTCGACCATGGGCCAGGCCATCACCGGAAAGCCGGGCACGAAATGCACAGCGCCGCCGTCCAGGCCTGCACAGCTGAAACCTGGAATCTTGTTGTAGGGGTTGGGAATGATGTGCGCTCCCAAAGGGAATACACCCATGTTCAGGCGATGAATATTGTCAGGACGGTCCGCTTCATAGACGACACCTTGTTCGCGCGCGACGTCTTGCATCCGTTCCTCAATCAGCATCTTGGCCTGAGGATGCAAAGACAGATCGACGCCCAGCGCACGGGCTGCACACTGGCGAGTATGGTCGTCCGGCGTAGCTCCTATGCCCCCAGTGGAAAACACGATGTCGCCCGAGGCGAATGCGCGCTGTAATGTCCGGGTGATGCGTTCGGGTGAGTCACCGACGTACTCTGCGTAGTCAAGTTGAAGGCCGCGAGCATGCAGGAGCTCAATGACCTTGACCATGTGCTTGTCGGCACGCTTGCCAGACAGGATTTCGTCACCCACGATGATCAGCCCAAAACGGGCATCGGGCCTAGCGGGGAAATGAGTCAGGGGGAAAGGGTTTGTCTGCATTCGACAATGCTAACGTGTCTGGGGAAAGCGCCACCGATTCGTCCTGTGGGCTTTGCTCCTTGCGCAGAGCTTGCAGAGCCGCCAGATTGAAGTGAGCAAACCAGAGAGACGAGAAAGCAAAGACCAGGGTGTAGAGCCAGATCGCGAGCGGCACCAAAATGACAAAAGCCGCAGCCATGACAGCACCCGAAGCCCAAATCAGGCTGGGTGCTGAACCCAGGTACCCCGTGAACACGCCCATGCCCAGCAGCCATAGCCGATGACGAACAAACAAGACCTGTCGCTCCTGCGGACTCGCGTGGTCGGCCACGGCATCAAAGGCCATCACGCGGTAAGTGAGCCAGCCCCAGATCAGTGGAGGCAGGACCAAAATCAGTGGTGGTACCAGCCACAATGGCAAAGACACTACGAGCGCAAATAGCGCCATCAAAAAGGAGCCCAAGGACCAAGCCAAGCTAAGTAGAA
>JBEEJZ010000092.1:0-5919 GCA_041168905.1 Pseudomonadota bacterium
CACGAGCTTCACCCGAATCCCCAGAGGCAGCAACTCAAAGTGCAGTGATTCGGAAAGGCCCTCCACCGCGAACTTGGTGCCGTGGTACAACGTACCGAGGGGGAAAGTTATTCTCCCTCCAATCGACGAGATGTTGATGATCGTGCCGCTTCGCTGGGCACGAAAGTACGGTAATACAGCCTGAGTTGTGGCCAACAGACCCGTTACATTGACGTCAAACTGCCGACGAATCTTCTCCATGGGTGTGACCTCCAGCGGCCCATACGCACCGTATCCGGCATTGTTCAGCAGTACATCAAGTTTGCCGAACCGAGCTAATCCCTCTTGCACGGCTAACTGGATGGAGGGCAAGTCCAGTACGTCCAGCCGTGTGACGAGGACGCGATCCAGGTTATTCAACTCCCGTTCGTCTTCGGGAGAGCGCATGGTTGCGACAACGTTCCAGCCGGCTGATTGGAAACGTTTTGCGGTGGCTTTGCCGATCCCGCTGGATGCCCCGGTGATCAATACAGTCTTGTTCATGGTCTTGAACCTCCTGCAATAAATGTAGACGGGAGGCAAGGAACTGACACTGTCCAAGCGCGCCAATCAGCAATCAAAATACGCCAAAATGTGCAGATTCAAATGGCTCGTCTAGTTTTGTGCCAATTTGATGTCACGCCTGCACACACAAAAGCAGTCACTCATGACCGACAGCAATTGGCCGTTTGCAGTCAAGTCAAACTGAACCAAATCACACAAAGGCAAGCATCTTTTTCTGCTCTTCCCAGTCACGTGGTAGAGGCTCATGCCGACCACGGATCGTCTGCAGATTCAGATGCCTGGGCTGAACACCTTCCAAAATGGCCTCAACAATGTCTGGAGCCAGACTGGTCATGCGAAGGACCTCAGCCACCCACCCAGGCTCCAAATTGAAGGCACGCGCCAGATCCCTTGCCGTCGCATATTTACCATCCTCGAGCAGGCGCTGCCAGTAGAACGCCTTACCCAAGGTCTTGATCATCGGGATATCCACGCCGCCAGACATCACGTTTGACATCGTTCCCGATGGCGGCGTAAGCAGCTTTCTGTTTTGCTTGCGCCGGATTTTGAGAGGGATCATCGTCACTCTTTGACTGTCGGTCATGAACTGACAACTCTTGCCGTCGACATCGATTCGCACGCTGCGCAACCTGGGGTTGCCTTGATAAGCCTCTGTTGTCATGCCATCACCTCCTTCGCATATTCCTTGGCTTCCTCCACATAGGGGTGGGCCACGATTTCAGGATCCAGACCAATCCAGCCATCCTCACGCCAATGGATGTCCAGGCTGCCATCCCTGAAGTTCACGCGCTCAATGAGCAGTTGTGCAACGCGTTGCTGCTCAGCCGGGAAGAGTTGTTTCCACACATCCGCGATGCGTCGCATGGACACCACCACCTGCTCTTCTTGTAGATCTGCTCCTGCGCTGTGGCGCAAGCATGCGCGCCAGACACCAATCAATGGCTCTGGCTCCATGAGCGCCAGCTCGATCTCGTTGAGCACTACACCTTCAATTTCTGCCGCAGGCAAAGCCCCCAGGCTCTTGGTTTTCCCGTCTTGCGTTGCACCAGCTGAGCGCCGCCTTTCCAAGTACGGCACGTAGTACCGATACATCCGACCATTTTTTTTCTTGGTGTAGTGATGGATCATGCGTTGCCCGTCTGGCGCAAACAGCAACCCACCCAATAGCGCTGGGTAGTCCTCCTTGCGCTCTCTCGGCCCTTGCTTGCGTCGGTTCACAAATGCATGCACTCGATCCCATAGTTCCGACGACACAATGGGCTCGTGCTGCGCGGGATAGAACTCGCCCTTGTGACTGATTTCCCCAAGGTAGATGCGATTGCGCAGAAGGGAAAACAGGTACTGCTGATCGATGGGTCGCCCCTCTCGGTGCTGACCCGACTGGGTCACCCATGACTTGGTGGTGTGACCTTCGATATCTAGCTCACGAACTAATCGCGCTGCCGAACCGTGCTCTGCGTACCGGCTGAATATGTCTCGCACCAGATTAGCCTCACGTTCGTTGATGACCAGTTTTCGATCAACGACGTCATACCCGAGTGGAGGCGTTCCGCCCATCCACATGCCCTTGGCTTTGCTGGCGGCAATCTTGTCCCTGATGCGCTCGCCCGTGACCTCTCGCTCAAACTGAGCAAAAGACAGCAGAATGTTGAGTGTCAAGCGCCCCATTGATGTGGTCGTGTTGAACTGCTGCGTGACCGAGACAAACGAGACGTTGTTGCGATCGAACACTTCCACCAGCTTGGCGAAGTCTGGCAGGCTACGCGTGAGGCGGTCGATCTTGTAGACCACCACCACGTCGATACGCTTGGCTTCGATGTCTTGCATCAAACGCTTGAGCCCTGGTCGATCGATGTTGCCGCCGGAAAATCCTCCGTCGTCATATGTGTCATCCAGCGCCAGCCAGCCTTCATGACGTTGGCTGCTCACAAACGATAGGCCCGCATCACGTTGAGCCTCAAGGCTGTTGTACTCCTGATCCAGCCCCTCTTCAGTCGACTTACGCGTGTAGATGGCGCATCGCTTTTTTGAGATGAATGATGTGGTAGCGGCGTTTGTTGTTCGTGCGGTTCTCATGCAGCCTCCTTCTTGTTGGACTTCAATCCGAAGAAGGCAGGTCCCGACCAAGGGCAACCCGCGATCAGGCGTGCAATCGCCGACAGGCTTTTAAAGCGCTGCCCCCGATATTCAAAATCGCGCACGCCACGCACAACGACTTTATGCTCCTGGTCGTCATAAAAGCGGGTGAGCATCGTGCCAGGCAGCAAGCGATCTGCATCACCTTGCATGCGCTTGGGCAGTAGCCCTGTTTCGCCGATTTCCTCCAGCTTTCTTCGCGTCGTTGGCTTGAGAGATCCGAATGCTTTTTCTTGAATCTTGTATGCCAGGCGGGACTCAAGCCAAGTCCGATGATGGTGCTGCGGTCTCTCGTCAAAGTGCTCATCCCATAGAGCCCAGATTTCGCGCATTGACAGGTGTGCCAGCTGCCCGACCTGTGCTGCGACCGAGATGGTTTTTGATGGTTGTGCGTGTGTCGTCATATGCAAACTCCTTGTTAGTGATCGGTGTTTGCATTCACGCTCTTCTGGCCAGCGAAGCCAAGTGAAACCTCCCTACTGTTGCGAATAGGTGAAGAATTCCGCGCCGAGGCCTCGGCTTCGCGCAGCCGTAGCAGCGCCACGGCGATTAGATCAACGACTTCTTGCTGCGGGTGTCTGGGGGCTGGGCCAGCCCCGAAATTTGAGAGGTGTTTGTGGTTTTGCATGATTAGCGTTCCAGTAGAAAACGCTTGTCATGCTATGGGTCATCCCCCCTCCAAGTAACTACTTTCGTGGAGATGAGTGGAGGACGCGCAAAGTCCGCTAGTTATTCGAATTCGTAATCGCGGGGTTCGTCGTAATTTCGCTCGCGACAGACGATTCCTTCTTCGTGCATCTTCTTGATGAAGCCTGGCCCATCACCCGTGAGATGACTTCCATCGTCCTGCTTTCCATTGTGGCTAGAGCCAGCGGTCAATGGCGAACCAAACGTTTCCTTGTGCAGCTTCAAGCATTGACGCCCCACGCCTTGCCCCTTGCACCCCTCTAACCCTAAATTGGTGATGTGGTAGTAATCATCGCCATCACACTCTCGGTAGCTCAACAGGATGGACCCACACTTCTTCCCATCTTTTGTCACAAGTATTTCCGATCCATCGGTGACATCAATGTCGTACTGCTGACCCGATTTAGACGTGAACAAAGTGGTCGTCATTGATCGTTCCCCATGAACTTGTCATAGCTATCGAATGAGCGTTGATCGTTCCAAGAGTTATCCCATCGGCGGGGCGCGGCATCTTCAAGTATCAGCAATGTCAGAACACGGTCACGCACGCCGTAGCTGTGCTTGAACTCTTGAAGCTTCATGTACGGCTGCTCCCCAACGCACCAGACGGAAGCAGACATATCAATACCAGTCCACTCCTGGGCGATGGTTGGATCGGCAGCTACGGTGTCTCGCAACGGCTCCACTGGGTCGCTCAGCCTACGAATGCGTGTGTTGCTGAGTACAGCACTTCTGCTGCGCCATTCGTACTTGAGGAACCCGTTGTCCCAGTGCAGCAAGATGGCTCGCTTTTCTGTGTACTTGATGAAACGAATACACAAAGCCTCGAAAGAGACGCCAAAGGCTTTGGCCAAGCCACTGAGCAAGTGCAAGTCGATGTCTTGACTCGTAATGCGGTCACGCAGCACATCGCCAGGCATCAGTAGGTTGCTGGCAAATTCATCCGCCTCGCGCTCGATGACGCCTGCACTTTCCAAGCTCAGATGCACTGCTGCTTTGTCGCAGTTGAACGTGCGCCGCTTGGCTCTGTGGAGGACAAAGTGACCCAGCTCGTGTGCGATCGTGAAGCGACGACGTTCAGGGCTGGCATCCTCATTAACGAAGATGCCCCATTCGGTTGGATCGTTCGGGTTGCACACCAGCATTCCCTCTGAGCTTCTCACTGGAGAAGCCATGGGGGGCTTGATGATCTTGACGCCTTCTCCGTAGGGAGTGCCAGGCAACCCCTCTCGAACCATGTCGAGGTCTGTGTACGCAGCCGCCTCCCCACTGGCCAAGCGAATCCATCGCAGGATGGTGTTGGCTGCCTTGCTCGGGGTCAGTTGAGCGCTGTCACTCAACTCTTGGTTTCCTCTTGCCCCGCAGTTGGGAACATCAGTTTGAGGGCTTGTTGATAGCGCTGCTTTTCTTCTTCCGTCATGCCAGCGTACTGGCGAAAGAAGGCCACGTCTTCAACGGATGCTTGGGGAACCTGCTCATTTGATTCGTTCATCAGGTCCTCCATCGTGACCCCCAGAACCTTGGCCAGCAGATGAATCCGCTCGGCAGAAGGGCGTTGCCCCTCCTTCATTTCCAGTTCCCAGATGTACGCCTTGGTACAGCCAACGGCGTCGGCTACCTGCTGCAACGTCAGCTTTTTGGCCTCTCGTAAACGCCGTAAACGCGCTCCTAGGGTCGATGCCATGGAAAAGCTCCTGTCTGAATCAAGTCAGCCTCAAAGTATAGCACTGAGATACACATTCACCCAGATGTTCTACGTAGTTTGACAAGCGGAAATAAGCGGGACACAATTACGCTGTATCTCGCCACTTTACTTTGACGGGGTATTTGTTTACCACCCGTCGGCCAGCGCCAGCATCCCCTGCACGCAGAACACCGACATTTCATAAGGACCAAGAAAATGAAAAAAACCTTTGTCGATGTGCTGCTGGAGCTGCCCGTAGACAACACTCTCCAAAACTTCCTGGCAGCTAACGGTCTGCCGTTGCCCGACGATCTGTCTTGGTCGGATGGCCAAGAGGTCACCCGGACCGTGATTGAAGCGATCCGGACATGGCCAGACGAAATTGCTCGAGACGCGCTCATTGCCAAATTGATGGCCAGTGTTGCACTTGGGGATGCGGCTGGTAAACAAGCGATGTTCCAGGTTGCAAGGCAGGATGGCGTCGCCCTTATGGGGCTCGTTTCCAACCAAAGCGATATCCATCGTTCGTTCTGGCTGTATGTGAATTACCCAGCACTCTTTGACCTGGCCGGTGACGTTGACTTCTTCGAACGCCATGGATCACAGGCTCAGCAGAATGAACTTGGGGTGAAACGCAAACCCGACACGTCTGAGGCAGCCTTGCTCGGAATGCGGCAGGCCATCTCGGCGTTCTACCAGCGAGAGTTGCAGTGCGGTGACGGCAGCGTGGCATATGTCCTGGAGCGCTCCCCGGATGTCTACCTGTTGACTGTTCATGTGAAGGACCTGGCGATGTTGCGCCTCGAGTTCGAAGGCTCGAACCTGACTCGCCGCGTCGGCAATCCCAACATTCACATGGTGCTGGAGTA
>JBEEJZ010000093.1:0-4693 GCA_041168905.1 Pseudomonadota bacterium
AGATGACCTCAGCATTGTGGGTGGCTTGGCGCGATTTAACGGCACGCCCTGCATGGTGATTGGTCAACAAAAGGGGCGCGACACCCGCGAACGTGGTCTGCGCAACTTTGGCATGAGTAAACCGGAGGGCTACCGCAAGGCCTTGCGGCTGATGAAAACAGCGGAAAAATTCAAGCTACCGGTGTTTACCTTTGTCGACACGCCTGGCGCTTACCCCGGCATAGATGCTGAGGAGCGGGGGCAGTCAGAGGCCATCGGCCGTAATATTTTCGAAATGGCTCAGCTTGAAGTCCCGATCATCACGACCATCATCGGAGAAGGTGGTTCTGGTGGTGCACTGGCGATCTCGGTGTGCGACCAGCTGCTTATGCTGCAGTACGCGATTTATTCTGTGATTAGCCCCGAGGGCTGTGCTTCCATCCTCTGGAAGACTGCAGATCGCGCCCAAGACGCTGCCGACGCCCTGGGCATCACCCCGCACCGCCTCAAAGCCTTGGGTATCGTCGATAAAATCGTCAGCGAGCCCGTGGGTGGCGCCCACCGCGATCAAAAGCAGATGGCCGCCTATTTGAAGCGCGCGCTTGCCGAAGCCTATCGTCAGGTTGCGGATCTGAAAACCGCGGAGCTTCTGGACCGGCGCTATGAGCGTTTGCAGAGTTATGGTCGCTTTTCTGACACCAAACTAGAGTCTCGTGGCACCAAATAGTCGGCGTTAAGGTTTGCATGAGCCCGTCGCTGGATGGGGCCATGGAGGCCTTTTCCCCGGTTCTTCCGCTGGCCGTGGGCTTCAGTGGGGGAGCCGATTCAACTGCACTGCTGGTGGCCTGCGCCAAGAAGTGGCCGGGGCAGGTGAGGGCGATTCACGTTCATCATGGTCTACAGGCCGCGGCTGATCATTTCGAGTGGCACTGTCGCAAGGTGTGCGCAGAACTGGGTGTCGCTCTGCTGGTCTTGCATGTGAATGCATCGGCCGCACCCGGCGAGAGTCCTGAGGCGGCTGCTCGCGCAGCACGTTATGCCGCATTTGCCAGGGCGACGGAGTCAGCCGCCTGGCCCGGAGGTGCGCTCGAGCCTATCAAGACCATCGCCCTGGCCCAACATGCCGATGATCAAGTGGAAACGGTGCTGCTCGCGCTGAGTCGCGGGGCCGGCTTGGCCGGCATTGCCGGCATGGCTGCCCTTTGGCAGAGGGACGCAATAACCTATGCCAGGCCCCTGCTGGCGGTTTCTGCCGCAGAGATTCGTCGTTGGCTGGCTGACCGATCGATTGCCTTTGTAGAAGATCCCAGCAATCAGGATGTGCGTTTCACTCGCAACCGAATCAGGCATCAGTTGTTGCCGATGTTGGAGGCCACATTTCCCCACTTTCGCCAAACATTTGCGCGCAGTGCGGCCCATGCCGCACAAGGTAGCGCCCTGCTGGACGAGCTCGCGCAGGCTGACCTGCGGGTAGTCGGTCAGCCACCTCGCATTGCTGCCCTTCAGGGCTTGCCGCACGCACGTCAAGCAAACGCATTGCGTTATTGGCTGAAAAACCATCACGCTGTGATCCCGAGTGCTGCTCAGTTACAGGAGCTACTCCGGCAGCTGGATGTATGTCGGACACGAGGGCACCGCATCCACTTGAGGGTGGGCACAGGTTTTGTCCGCAGGGACGGCGAAAAACTGGCTTGGTACAATTTGTGACGCTGGATCAGGCTCTGTAAAAGGGCCTTTTTTATGCGTTTCGCAGTCAGGTCAGGTCTTCTTATTTCGATTTTTCAAATTCCAATATCGCAATGGCATTGATCGTTCACAAATATGGCGGTACGTCGATGGGCTCAACAGAGCGTATCCGAAACGTCGCCAAGCGCGTTGCCAAATGGGCGCGTGCGGGTCACCAAATGGTGGTAGTCCCCAGCGCCATGAGTGGCGAAACCAATCGTTTGCTGGGTTTGGCCAAGGAGCTTGCTCCAGCCAAGCCTTCCGATGACTACAGCCGGGAACTCGACATGCTCGCCGCCACGGGCGAGCAGGCCTCCAGCGCGCTTTTGGCCATCGCCCTGCAGGCTGAAGGCATGGAGTCGGTCAGCTACGCGGGCTGGCAGGTCCCCATTCGTACCAACAGCGCCTACACCAAGGCCCGGATCGAATCCATTGAAGACACTCGCGTGCGTGCCGATCTTGCTGCTGGCAAAGTGGTCATCGTGACTGGTTTTCAGGGCATAGACGATCAGGGCAACATCACGACTTTGGGGCGTGGCGGTTCGGACACTTCTGCTGTGGCAGTAGCAGCAGCCATGAAGGCGTCTGAGTGCCTCATCTACACCGACGTGGACGGCGTCTACACCACAGACCCCCGTGTTGTTCCTGAGGCGCGCCGTCTGCATACGGTCTGCTTTGAAGAGATGCTCGAAATGGCGTCTATGGGATCTAAGGTTTTGCAGATCCGATCGGTTGAATTTGCTGGCAAGTTCAAAGTTCCGTTGCGGGTGCTGAGCAGTTTTACGCCTTGGGACATTGATATCAACGAAGAAGCCGCATCCGGCACATTGATCACCTTTGAGGAAGACGAGAATATGGAACAAGCCATTGTTTCTGGCATTGCATTCAACCGCGATGAGGCCAAGATTTCCGTGCTGGGAGTCCCAGACAAGCCAGGCATTGCATACCAAATTTTGGGTGCGGTTGCGGACGCCAACATTGAGGTCGATGTCATCATTCAGAACCTCAGCAAAGATGGCAAGACGGATTTCAGCTTTACCGTCAACCGAGGTGAATACGCCAAAACGGTTGATCTGCTCAAAAACACCGTGTTGCCTGGCTTGGGAGCGCAGGATGTGGTCGGCGACACCAAGATCTGCAAGGTGTCTATTGTGGGCATAGGCATGCGCAGCCATGTGGGTGTTGCCAGCCGCATGTTCCGTTCGCTGAGCGAGGAGGGCATCAACATCCAGATGATTTCGACTTCCGAGATCAAGACCTCCGTGGTCATCGACGAGAAGTACATGGAGCTGGCCGTGCGAGCCTTGCACAAAGCTTTTGATCTGGATCAGCAGCCCACCTGAAAACCCTCCAGAGTCGTGACATAATAGAGATCTTCCGGAAACGTGACCGAGTGGCCGAAGGTGCTCCCCTGCTAAGGGAGTATGGGGTGTAGAGCCTCATCGAGGGTTCGAATCCCTCCGTTTCCGCCAAACCTAAAAAACCTTTGCAAACAATAACTTGCAAAGGTTTTTTTTCGCCTATGCCGAGTTTCGATCAAGCTTTTAGGACGGAAAAACACCCTAAAAGATCGTTCAAATATCCCGGAGTGTTCCCGTATTGTCCCTGTTTGTAAGTTTTGACTTAAATTCAGGATTTTTTGAAGGTGACGTGGATTTTTGGCGAAGCCTTCGGCCCGCGCTCCATTCGTTGAACCAAGCCAATCACACTACGGACAATGCATAGCTGTGACCCGGGTGTCACACTCACGATTTCAGAAGTGCAAATAAGCCAGAACACCGATCAGGGCACCCACCGCGGCGACTCCAAACATGCCCACTTCCAGCCATTTCTTGCGGGTCAGCAAGGCAATGGCCGCCAGGGCGATAGAGACCTGCAGGGCAGTGGTTGCCTGGGCCCAGCGGTGGTGCTGGTGCATTTGTTCATCTGACTGCTTGTCCCAGCCAAGTGCCTCGGCCTCCAGTTTTTCGGCAACGGTCTTGATGTCGTTCTTTTCGGACTCGTAACGCTCAATCTTGGCCAGGTAAGCTGGTTTTTTGTCATCAGGCGCGAGGTCGCGGGCCAGTTCTGCCAGGGACTGCTTGGTGCTCTTGGACTGAAAGTAGTTCCACTGGTTGGAGGCCTCGGTCTTTTTGATGGCGGCATTGTTTTTGTACAGGCTGGCATTGGCCTGGGTGGCACCGCCCATGTAGCCAAATATGGCGCCGACCGTGGCCACAATGGCCGTGAACATGGCGATCTGGTTGGTCATGCGCTTGTCTGTATCACCTTCGTGGCCGTCACCATGAGCGGCGTGTTCAAGGGCGTGATCGTGAGGGCCGTGTACGTGAAAACCGTGTCCGGACATTTCAAACTCCTGCTGCTTCCTGATTCAAGTAAGTCGCAAAACTGAATTTCAAACCGTGCGCAGAAACATGTTGTTCGCGCGCGGTTTGTATCCAGTGCTGCCCAAGTTCGGGCGCATAAGCGTCACCTTCAAAGTCCTGCTCAATTTCTGTCACCTCCGCACTATGCGCCAGAGGCAATGCCTGGGCATAAAGATTTGCGCCGCCGATGACCCACACATGCGCATCGTCCGCGCACTGCGCAATGGCGTCTTGAAGGCTGTGCGCAACCTGGGCGCCACTGGTTTGCAGACCCGGTGCCAGACCCGCCTGGCGCGTGACCACCACATTTTTGCGGCCGGGCAGGGGCCTGAATCTGGCAGGGAGTGAGTCCCATGTCTTGCGCCCCATGATGACGGGGCAGCCCAGGGTGAGCCGCTTGAAGTGCGCCAGGTCTTCGGGCAGGTGCCAGGGCAGGGTGTTGTTGGCCCCAATCACGCCATTGGCCGCGCGGGCATAAATCAGGTGCAGTTTCATGGAGCCAGTCAGACAGCCACAGGTGCCTTGATGGCGGGATGGCATTGGTAGTCTTGCACCTCGAAATCTTCAAAGGCGTAGTCAAAAATGGAGTCTGGCTTGCGCAAGATGTTCAGGGTGGGGTAGGG
>JBEEJZ010000094.1:0-26764 GCA_041168905.1 Pseudomonadota bacterium
GCCTGGCGCCTGCAGAACACGTTGATCGCCTGATGCCCTTGGCCGCCGGGATGGCGCCAGGGCCCGTTTCATCCGTTTCTTTTGCAGGAGCCGCACATGGCTGATCTGTTTGACAACCCCATGGGCCTCATGGGGTTCGAGTTCGTCGAGTTCGCCGCCCCCGTGGGCAACACCCTGGAGCCGCTGTTCGAGCAACTGGGCTTCACCCTCGTGGCCAAGCACCGCTCCAAGGACGTGCTGCTGTACCGCCAGGGCGAGATCAACTTCATCGTCAACCGCGAGCCCCGCAGCTACGCCGCCTACTTCGCGGCCGAGCACGGCCCCTCGGCCTGCGGCCTGGCCTTCCGGGTCAAGGATTCGCACAAGGCCTATGCGCTGGCGCTGGAGCGCGGCGCGCAACCGGTGGAGATCCCCACCGGTCCGATGGAGCTGCGCCTGCCGGCGATCAAGGGCATCGGCGGTGCGCCGCTGTACCTGATCGACCGCTTCGAGGATGGCAAGAGCATCTACGACATCGACTTCGAGTTCCTGCCCGGCTTCGAAGACCCGAAGGACCGCCACCCGGTGGGCCACGGCTTCCGCCTGATCGACCACCTCACGCACAACGTCTACCGCGGCCGCATGGCCTTCTGGGGTGCGTTCTACGAGAAGATCTTCAACTTCCGCGAGATCCGCTACTTCGACATCAAGGGCGAGTACACCGGCCTGACCAGCCGCGCCATGACCGCGCCCGATGGCATGATCCGCATCCCGCTCAACGAAGAGTCGGGCAAGACAGGTGGGCAGATCGAAGAGTTTCTGATGCAGTTCAACGGCGAGGGCATCCAGCACATTGCCTTGCTCACCGACGACATCCTGAAAAGCGTGGACGCCCTGCAAATGGCGGGCATTCCGCTGATGACGGCGCCCAATGACATCTATTACGAGATGCTCGAAGAACGCCTTCAGGGCCACGGCGAGCCCGTGCCCGAGCTGCAGGCACGCGGCATCCTGATGGATGGCTCCACCGCCAACGGCGAAAAACGCTTGCTGCTGCAGATTTTCAGCCAAACCCTGCTGGGCCCGGTGTTCTTCGAGTTCATTCAACGCAAGGCCGACGAAGGTTTTGGCGAAGGCAACTTCAAGGCGCTGTTTGAAAGCCTGGAACGCGACCAGGTGCGCCGTGGGGCGATTCAGATGGATGCGACCTGAGTTTTGCGCTGACCTTTTAGGAGCAACGCCCCCGTCGCGATAGGGTTTGTGCTGTCAGTCCATCGCGGCGGGTGCTGTGCCGCCGGACCAGCACTGCCACTGCACACCCGCAGCGCCTGCTCGCCACAGGTTTCAAGTTTTTTCACGCCCAGTCACTGATGCCTTGCCTGCAGGTCGACTAGGCTGTGCGGGGCGGCTTCTGCAATGGGCGTCCGGTGAGAAGTCGCCCGTATGCATCGACGCGCAATGGTAATCATCCACTGTGTAAAATTCGCTCTGGTAGTCAGTTCTGACTACCAGAGCACAAGGAGCCTGTCATGCCCGCTACTTCAGTTACCACTTCGGCCACCAGCCCCACCAGCCTCAAGCTGCCCAGTGCGCTCAAACTACAGCTCGAAGAAGACGCCAAGCAAGTGGGCATGAGCTTGCACGCGTTCATGGTCAATACATTGGCCGATGCGGCGCAGCGCAAGCGTTTGCGGCAAAGTTTTGCGCAGGACTCGGCAGAGGCGCTGGCAGACATGAAAGCCACGGGCACTGGCCATGCGCTGGAGGATGTTCGGGGCTATTTCACACAACTCAAAAGCCATCGCCAGGGTCAAGGCGCACGACCCGTTGATCTGCAAGCCAAAAAATGGGGCTGAAGTGTGAGCCAGGTATTTTTGAGTCAGGCCGCATTTCAAGATCTGGTGCGCCTGGAAACGTTTTTGCACGAGTCCCAAGACCCATTGGCCGGGGAGTTGCTTGATTACATTTTGGATGCGCTTCAGGTGCTAACGCATCAACCCGGCATTGGCCGCCCGGTGGAGGGTGGTTTGCGTGAGCTGATCATTTCACGCCGACGCAGTGGTTATCTGGCCCGCTACGCGTGGGACGATGTGCTGAGCCGGGTCATGGTGGCCCGCATTCGCCACCAGCGGGAAGCCGGTTATCAGGAGGGCGAGGTTTAAGTTCTCTCACCCGCCCCGTTGCACACCCGCAGCACATGCTCCCCATAAGCCTCCAGCTTTTTCACACCCAGTCCGCTGATGCCTTCTCTAGGCCTTGTTCGAAAGCCTGGAGCGCGACCAGGTCCGCCGGGGGGCGATTCAGCTCGAGGGGCATCTGGCGTGAGGTAACGCGCCCCGCCCGCTTGGGCTACAGTGGCAGATCTTCGGTAACGGGTCACCACCATGAACGCACCACTCACCGCCCCCGCACAAAGCGCCCTGCAGGCCAGCCAGCGGCAGGCTGACGTCGTACAGGCCTTGCGCGCCTGCCTGCCCGCCCACGCTGTTCTGTTCCGGGGTGAGGACACCACGCCCTATGAATGCGATGGCCTCACGGCCTACAGGCAGCGCCCCATGGTGGTGGTCCTGCCCGAGACCACCGATCAGGTGCAAGCCGTGCTCAAAGCCTGTCACGCCCTGGGCGTGCCCGTGGTGGCACGCGGTGCGGGTACCGGGCTGTCGGGTGGTGCCATGCCGCATGCGCAGGGCGTCACGCTCAGTCTGGCCCGTTTCAACAAAATCCTGAAGATGGATGCCCGCAGTCGCACGGCGGTAGTGCAGTGCGGTGTGCGCAATCTCGCCATCAGCGAAGCCGCTGCGCCGCTGGGCCTGTATTACGCGCCCGACCCCAGCAGTCAGATTGCATGCACCATCGGCGGCAATGTCGCCGAGAACTCCGGCGGTGTGCATTGCCTCAAATACGGTCTGACCCTGCACAACGTGCTGAAGGTGCGCGGCTACACCATCGAGGGCGAGCCCATCGAGTTTGGGGGTGACGCGCTCGATTCACCCGGCCTGGATCTGTTGCCGCTGGTGGTGGGCAGTGAGGGCATGCTGGCGGTGACCACCGAAGTCACCGTCAAACTGGTGCCCAAGCCCATGCTGGCGCGCTGCATCATGGCCAGCTTTGATGATTTACGCAAAGCCGGTGATGCGGTGGCCGCGGTGATTGCTGCGGGCATCATTCCGGCGGGGCTGGAGATGATGGACAAGCCCATGACGGCGGCGGTAGAGGACTTTGTGCATGCCGGCTATGACTTGAGTGCAGCTGCCATTTTGTTGTGCGAGAGCGATGGCACGCCGGAAGAGGTGGAGGAAGAAATTGGCCGCATGAGTGAGGTGCTGACGCGCTGCGGTGCTACGGCCATCGCGGTCAGCAAGGACGAGGCCCAGCGCATGCGTTTCTGGAGCGGGCGCAAGAACGCGTTTCCGGCCAGCGGGCGCATCAGCCCGGACTACATGTGCATGGACTCGACCATCCCGCGCAAGCGACTGGCGGACATCCTGCAGGCCATCCAGGAGATGGAGCGCAAATACCAGCTCAGGTGCATGAACGTGTTTCACGCCGGTGATGGCAATTTGCACCCGCTGATTTTGTTTGATGCCAACGACCCGGACCAACTGCACCGCTGTGAGTTGTTTGGGGCCGACATCCTGGAGACCAGTGTGGCCATGGGTGGCACCGTCACCGGCGAGCATGGCGTGGGCGTGGAGAAGCTCAACAGCATGTGCGTGCAGTTCAGCCCAGCCGAAAACGAGCAGATGTTCGGCATCAAGCGCGCCTTCGATCCACCGGGTTTGCTCAACCCCGGCAAGGTCATTCCCACCCTGAACCGCTGTGCCGACTACGGCAAGATGCTGGTTCGCAGCGGCGCCATCCAACACCCGGGGCTGGAGCGTTTTTAAAATTACTCAATCGGTTAGGTAAAATTACTCAATAGACTGAGTAAATTCATGAGCATCCAGATTGAGCGCGCTGCGCTCGCCCCTTTTGTGGCTCGATTGCGTGAGCCACGTCGCTTTTTACAGGTCGTCGCTGGTCCGCGTCAGGTGGGAAAGTCCACCCTGGTGCGCCAGGCACTGGCGAGGCTCTCCGCCGACGCCCAGCCACCGGCGACACACAGCGTTAGTGCAGACAACCCAGGCTTGGTGGGTAGGAGCTGGCTGGCCGCGCAATGGGAGACGGCGCGACATCTTGCCCAACAAGCTGGCCGCTGTGTGCTGGTTCTCGATGAAGTGCAAAAGTTGCCGGGATGGACCGAGGAAGTCAAACGCCTGTGGGATGAAGACAGCGCCGCAGGGCGCGACGTACGTGTGGTGGCGCTCGGGTCAGCCCCTTTGTTGATTGCGCGCGGCCTCACTGAAAGCATGGCGGGACGTTTCGAGATGACGCGCATGGGGCACTGGCGCTATGCCGAAATGCGCCAGGCTTTCGGCTTCACCCTCGATCAGTTCATCTACTACGGCAGTTATCCGGGTGCAGCCTCGCTGGTGGGCGACGAGCGCCGCTGGGCCGACTACGTGCGCGACGCCTTGATCGAAACCACGATCAGCAAAGATGTTTTACTGATGGCACCAGTGCAAAAACCCGCTTTGCTGCGCCGCCTTTTCGATCTGGCCTGCCGTTACAGCGGACAAGAGTTGAGCTACCAAAAAATGCTGGGGCAACTGACTGACGCCGGCAACAGCACCACGCTGGCTCACTACCTTCAGCTGCTCGAAGGAGCCGGCATGGTCTGCGGTTTACAAAAATACGCCGGGCAAACTGTGCGTCAACGCGGCTCCAGTCCCAAGTTGCAGGTTTTCAACACAGCGCTGATGGGCGCCATCGCAGCGGCAGAGGGTTTGGGCTTCGACCGACTTCGGGCCACGCCCGAACTGTGGGGCCGGATGGTTGAAAGCGCGGTCGGCGCCGAGCTGCTAGCCCGCCACCTGAGTCACACCAGTACCAACCCACTGATTCAATACTGGCGCGACGGCGAACGCGAGGTGGACTTCGTGGTCCGTACGGGCGGTGACTTGTTGGCCCTGGAGGTCAAAAGCGGTCAACCCGCCCCTGGAGCCTCACGTGGCCTGGATGCCTTCACTTCGCTTTTCCCTGCCGCAAGGCCTGCCATTGTGGGTACGGGTGGGATTCCGCTGGAGAGCTGGTTTAGCGCCGATTAGTCTGAATCGGCCACGCCCCCAAGGCCAAAGCGACCGATGCCGCTGGCACGCATGAACCGCATGGCGGCTCTCAAAGTCAGCTCGCCCTGATCCCCATCTGATCCAGTGCGGCGGCCAGGTGGCCCACGCTGCGGTCGATGTTGTGCAGCTTTTCCAGGCCAAACAGGCCCACGCGGAAGGTGGAAAAGCCGGCAGGTTCGTCGCACTGCAGGGGCACGCCAGCGGCGGTTTGCAGACCCAGTGCCAAAAACTTCTTGCTGTTTTGCATCTCGGGGTCGCTGGTGTAGCTGACGACCACGCCCGGGGCCTTGAAACCGTCGGCCGCCACGCTGCGTATGCCCCGGCTTTCGAACAGGGCGCGCACCTGAGCACCCAGCGCGATCTGCTCCTGGCGAACCTTTTCGAAGCCGTAAGCACGGGTTTCCTGCATCACATCGCGCAAGCGGGCCAGCGCATCGGTGGGCATGGTGGTGTGGTAGGAATGGCCGCCGTTTTCATAACTTTCCATGATCTGCAGCCACTTTTTGAGATCGCAGGCAAAGCTGGTGCTGGTGGTGGCGTCGATGGCCGCTCTGGCACGTTCGCTGAGCATGACCATGGCGCAAGCGGGCGAACCGCTCCAGCCTTTTTGCGGGGCGCTGATGAGCACATCCACCCCGGTGGCCTGCATGTCCACCCACATGGCACCCGAGGCGATGCAGTCCAGCACAAACAAGCCGCCCACCTCGTGCACCGCGTCTGCCACCGTGCGCAGGTAATCGTCAGGCAGCATGATGCCCGCCGCCGTTTCCACATGGGGGGCAAACACCACGGCCGGCTTTTCGGCGCGGATGGTGGTGGCCACCTCGCTGGCTGGGCAGGGTGCCCAGGGGGACTGGGCATCGTCATTCAAACGACGCGCCTTCAGCACCACCGCCTCCGAGGGTATCGAGCCCATGTCGAAGATTTGCGTCCAGCGGTAGCTGAACCAGCCGTTGCGTATCACCAGGGCCTTGCGCCCGGTGGCAAATTGGCGTGCCACCGACTCCATGCCAAACGTGCCGCTGCCGGGCACCAGCACCGCTGACTTGGCGCGGTACACCTCCTTGAGCATGGAGGAGATGTCGGTCATTACCCCCTGAAAGCGCTTGGACATGTGGTTGAGCGCGCGGTCGGTGTAAACCACCGAAAATTCGAGCAAGCCGTCAGGGTCGATATTGGAAAGCAGGCCGGGCATGTATGTCTCCTCGTTGAATCCGGGTATTTGTATGGGGGGATCGGGCGGCTCGTGGGCCGCTGGGCGTGCCAGCTTAGCACGCACCGCCAGCATCTGATTTGCGTGGGGTCAGGGCTGCAGCAGCACATCGCCTACAAAGCCCAGAGATCGGTTGCCGGTGTTGTCGGCATCGGCCCCCAGCACCACCGACACCAGCGGCGGCACGGCCCGGCTCTCGGCACCAAAGACTTGCAGAAAATCGGCGGACAGATTGCGCCGCTGCATTTGCCACTGACCCAAGGGGGCCTCGCGCCCGCTGAGCACCAGGTAGCGCACCCGGTCAGTGTAGGCATTGGGCAGCAGCGTGCCGGTCGGCAGCTGGGGGTCCCACACGTAGCACAGGGTGGCTGCCGGCAAGGGTTCCGAGCTGGCTGCACGGGCCAGGCGCATCAGGCTGCGCTGGGCAAAAGACAAGGCTTCCAGCGGCAGGTCGAACATGGCGCACACCTTGAGCGCTACATCGTCCCCCGCCTTGGTGCGCAAGTCGGCCTCCGCCAGTGGCTGGGTCAACTTCCAGCGCCAGCTCAGGGTGGCATCAGCGCCGGGCACCTGGGCCGGCAAAGCATGCACCAGCGTGGCATAAGACGCATCAGCAGCCAGCTGCAGCACCCGCGTGCCGTCTTGCTGGATGACATCCATGCGCGTCAGAGGCACTTTGTTGCGTGGCAAGCCGACCAGCCGCCAGGCGGGGGGTGGGGCGCCCAGTTCCGCTACAGAAAAAGGTGCCAGGGCTGGCGGAGACGTTTGACCCCAAGCCGCGCTGACCACACCACAGAGCAGGATCAGCCAGGCTAGCCGTCTCACGTCAGCCCCGCTTCCAGTCGTGGTAGCGGCGCACCCAGGCCAGCAAGCGATGCGGCTGGTGGGCGCGCTTCCATACGCCTGCAGCGTATTTGTTGGCCTCGGACATCGTGGGATAGGTGTGGATGGTGCCCAGGATCTTGTTCAGCCCCAAGCCGTGCTTCATGGCCAGCACGTACTCGGCCAGCAGCTCACTGGCCTGCGCGCCCACGATGGTCACGCCCAGAATGCGATCCTTGCCGGGCGGCGTGAGCACCTTCACAAAGCCGTGGGCCTGGCTGTCGGCAATGGCGCGGTCAAGGTCATCAAGGCCATAGCGCGTGACTTCATAAGCGATGTTCTGGGCCCGCGCCTCCCGCTCGTTCAGGCCCACACGGGCCACCTCGGGGTCTACAAACGTGGCCGCCGGCACCACGGCGTAGTCGGCTTTGAACAGCCTGAAGTCGCCAAACAGTGCATTCACCGCCGCGTACCAGGCCTGGTGCGCCGCCGCGTGCGTGTATTGAAACGGCCCCGCCACATCGCCAGCGGCGTAGATATTGGGGTAGAGGGTCTGCAAATACTCGTTGGTGACCACGGTGTGATGCGTGGGGATACCCAGCTCTTCCAGGCCATAGCCAGTCAGGCGGGCATGACGGCCCACGGCGCAGATCAGGGCATCAAAGGGCAGGCACAGTTCACGCCCCGCCTGTTGTACCCGCAGTACCCCGCCGCCTCGCCCGTCGGGCTCGCAAAGCACAGCCTCGCAGCCCGTAAGCACCTGCACGCCATCAGTCTGCAGCGCCGCTGTCACCTGCGCCGAGACGTCGTCGTCCTCGCGCACCATCAAGCGCTCAGCGCGTTGCACCAGCACCACCCCTGCGCCCAGCCGAGCAAAGCTTTGCGCCAGTTCGCAGCCGATGGGGCCGCCCCCCAGAATCAGCAGCCGCTGGGGCATCTGGTCGCGTTGCGCCAAGGCGTCCCACAGGGTGTCACTGGTCAGGCAGGTGTCAAGGGTCAGCCCGGGAATGGATGGCAGCACAGGCTGGGCACCGGCGGCAATGACGATGCTGCGGGTTGTCAGGGTCTGGATGCCGCCGTCGTTCAGGCGGATCTCCACCGTCCAGGGGTTGAGGATGCGGGCATGGCCCTGCAACACTTCCACGCCCAATGCGGTGTAGCGCGCCACGCTGTCGTGGGGTTCGATGGCGCGGATCACCTCCTGGATGCGCTGCATCACCGCCTTGAAGCTGAAGGCAGGCGCTACGTCCTGCAGGCCATAACGGCTGGCATGGCGCATCTGATGGGCGACCCGCGCGCTTTTGATCAAGGCCTTGCTGGGCACGCAGCCGTAGTTCAGGCAGTCGCCGCCCATCTTGTGGGCCTCCACCAGCGTCACCCGGGCCTTGACCGCTGCCGCAATGTAAGCCGACACCAGGCCGCCCGCCCCTGCCCCAATCACGATGAGGTTGCGGTCAAACGATGTGGGACGCACCGCAGACCAGCGGGCATAGACCCTGCGCCGCTGCAATGCCGCCAATGCCCGGCGCGCCAGCAAGGGGAATAAACCCAGCAACGCCAGAGAGCCCACCAGACTGGGGCTCAGGATGTCCTGCAGGGAATTCAGCTGAGCCAGCTGTGTGCCGGCATTCACAAACACCGCCGTGCCCGCCACCATGCCCAGCTGGCTCACCCAGTAAAAGGTACGCGCCTTCATGGCCGTGAGCCCCATCACCAGGTTGATCACAAAAAACGGCACCAGGGGCACCAGCCGCAGGGTGAAAAGGTAAAACGCCCCGTCGCGCGCCATGCCCCGGTTGATGTCGGCCAAGCGCTGGCCAAACCGGGCCTCCAGGCTGTCGCGCAACAAAAAGCGAGCGGTCAGGAACGCCAGGGTGGCACCCAAGGTGGACGCAAACGAGACGATCAGAAGGCCCCAGCCCAGGCCAAAGATCGCCCCACCGGCCAGCGTGACCACGGTGGCCCCCGGAATCGACAAAGCCGTGACCAGCACATAAATGGCAAAGTAAACAGCGGCTACCACCAGGGGCTGACGCGCGTACAGATCAGCAAAAGCCGCGTGGCTGGTTTGCAGATAGTCCAGGCGCAAGTAACGCCCCAGGTCCCAGGCTGCCAACAAGCCGATCGCCAGGGCCAGCAGCAGAAGGACGATAATTTTTTTGAGGTTCACAGGGCAGATCAGGCCAGAAGGGCGAGCGCATTATCAGGCGCGGCCCGGTCAGCCTGGAAGCTGGGCAAAATGCCCGCATGACACACACCCCCCTGATTGAACTGTTTCGCGGCGGCACTCTGGAATGTCAACACTTTGGATCAGTGGCCGTGGTCAACACGCAAGGGCGCTTGCTGGCCCACGCAGGCGACCCGCACTGGCTGACGTTCTCGCGCTCCACGCTCAAGGCCCTGCAAGCCCTGCCATTCATCGAGGCCGGGGGGCATCGGCAGTTTGGTTTCAGCTCTGAGCAGATCGCCATGCTGTGCGCCAGCCACAACGGCGAAGACATGCATGTGGCGCAGGCCGAAGCCATGCTGGCCCAGGCAGGTCTGGACCACAAGGCCCTGCGTTGCGGCTGCCATGTGCCCGGCTTGTTCAGCCTGCTCGAGACCGCACCGCCGGCGGGCCTGGTCTACGACGAACGGCACCACAACTGCAGCGGCAAGCACGCGGGTTTTCTGGCCTATTGCGTGCAGCACGGACTGAGCCTGCACGACTACACCGAACCCAGCCACCCTCTGCAGCAGGCCGTGCGCCGCGACGTCGCCCGGGCCACCGGCATGGCGCCCGAAGATCTGAAGATGGGTATCGACGGCTGCTCGGCCCCCAACTACGCGTTGCCACTGTCCAAACTGGCATTGGGCTATGCCCGTCTGGCCAGTGGCGCGGCAGACGCGGAATTTGGTCAGAGTTTTGCCACCTTGAGCGACGCCATGACCACCCACCCCGAGATGGTGTCAGGCACCGGGCGCAGCGATTTGGCGTTCATGCACATCGGCCAGGGTGATTGGGTCACCAAGATCGGGGCGGACGGTGTTCAGGTTGTGGGCAGCAAAAGCCGGGGCGAGGCCTTTGCGCTCAAGGTCATCGACGCCAACAAGACCGCCCTCTATGCCGCCACGGTGGAGGTTCTGAACCAGCTGGGCTGGCTCGATACAAGCCAGCGCGAGGCGCTCCAGCCCTGGCGAGCGCAGCCCATCCTCAATGCCCGCGGCATGCTGGTGGGCGAGCGGCGGCCGGCGTTTCGTCTGCAGGGTCGCGAATAGTGACTTATGGCGAGGGCGGCAGGCGTATGGCGTTTTCCAGCTTCATGAAGATGGGGCGCCCGTCAGGGGTGCTGAGTGGCACCACCGCCTCACCCTCTGCATCGGTCAGTACCGCACACAAGGTGGGGCTGCTGCGCCAGGCGCCGTTGAGCTCCACCTCGACGTCCGCAATGACCAGGCGAACGTCCGACAAGATTTGCTTGATGATCATGGTGTTTCCAGTGCACTGATGTTGGCGTCTTGTTCGACCAAAGGCGATTAGAGCAAAAAATCCCATGACCCAGCTCTCCCAATTTCCTTGCGCCCCTGCAGCCTGACCCCTCAACCTGAACGCAACTGCGATGAATGCACTCACCACCTTGCTAGGTACCCGACTGCCGCTGATTCAGGCCCCCATGGCAGGCGTACAGGGCAGCGCATTGGCGATAGCCGTCACTCAAGCGGGCGCCTTAGGCTCGCTGCCGGCGGCCATGCTGTCAGCCGACGCCCTGCGTGACGAACTGCAGCGCATCACCACCCAGATCAGCGGCGCCTACAACGTCAATTTCTTCTGTCACACACCGCCTGCGACGCCCAGCCCGGAACAGGACCAGGCATGGCAGCAGGACCTGCAACCCTTTTATGACGAGCTGGGAGTGCCCCTGGATGCCACCTCTCCTGGCGCTGGGCGCACGCCGTTCAATGCCGATCTGGCAGAGGTGCTGGCCGAGTTAAGGCCACCGGTGGTGAGCTTTCACTTTGGGCTGCCGGCGCCAGACTTGCTCAACCGGGTGCGCAGCTGGGGCGCCAAAGTCATCTCCAGCGCCACCACAGTCAGCGAAGCCATCTGGCTGGAACAGCAGGGTGTGGACGCCATCATCGCCCAGGGCCTGGAGGCGGGCGGACACCGGGGCATGTTTCTGACCCAGGACCTGAGCACGCAAATGGGCACTTTCGCCCTGCTGCCGCACATCGTGCAAGCCGTGCGTGTGCCTGTCATTGCCGCCGGCGGCATTGCCAACGCGGCCGGGGTCCGGGCGGCCATGGCTTTGGGCGCAGCGGGGGTGCAGGTGGGCACCGCCTATTTGCGGTGCCCCGAATGCAGCACGAGTGGCCTGCACCGGGCAGCCCTGGTCAGTGAGGCGGCCCGGCACACCGCACTGACCAACGTTTTTACCGGCCGGCCAGCACGCGGCATCGTCAACCGCCTGATGCGCGAGCTGGGGGGATCAGCCACCCGACATGGCGCCTTGATGTGCCCCAGTGCCCCCGCCTTTCCCCTGGCAACAGCCGCCATCACACCGCTACGCGCCGCTGCGGAGAAACAAGGAAACAGTGATTTTTCGCCACTGTGGGCAGGCCAGAACGCCAGCGGCTGCCAAGACTGGCCAGCAGCGCAGGTCACGAAGGCACTGGCTGCGGGTTTTAACAGCGGTGATTGATACCGGGCAAAGACCTCTTCTGAGACAGACCTTTCAATCAGGCGTCTGCGCACAATTTTCAGGAGTGCCCATGGAAAAAACCAATCACCGCTTCCACGACCTTTTCGCGCAACTGGGCTTGCCCTCGGATGACGCATCGATACAGCGCTTCGTGGCTGCTCATAGCCCCCTCCCGCCCACGCTCAAGTTGCATCAGGCGCCATTCTGGTCAAACGCCCAAGCATGCGCACTCCTGGAAATGATCCAACAGGATGCGGACTGGGCCGAGGTGGCCGACCAGTTGGACCTGGCGCTGAGAATGACACCTTCCAACTGACGGGGCTTTAGACCTCCGTGACATCCCTTCGAATCAGGGAGTAGCGGTTCTTGCCACCTCGTTTGGCGTCATACATAGCCTGATCGGCCAAGTCCAGCAACCGGGGAAGATCTAAGCAGTTCTGGGAGCACATCACAATGCCGATGCTTGCACCGATGCTATGTCCGATGGCACCAATGGCCAAAATCACGCGTTCGGCCGTCGCACGCGCATTTGCTTCCAGCGCTATGCCTCCGGTGATGCACATCGCAAACTCGTCTCCACCCAGTCGGGCAACGACATCCGTGTCTTGAGCCGCGCTGCGCAGAACATCTGCAATTTGCTTGAGCACCGCATCGCCCTGTGCGTGCCCCAGGCTGTCATTGACATGTTTGAAGTTGTCAATGTCGATAAAAAACAGTGCGAGTTGTGCCTCCTGTTGTCCCTTTAGACCAGCCAGCAACTTCTCCATGTCCACTTCAAAGCGAACTCTTCCCAGCAAACCTGTTAATCCATCATGGTGGGCGGCGTTGAGTGCGGCCTGGGCACCACTCTCGCGTCGACGCAGATCACGAAGATGGGCGTCGGTCCGGGCCAGCTCCGATATCCGATAGCGACGTCGGTTCGTTTTGTCGCCGCGATCCAGGCCAAACTGCACGAGGTCGCTCACATCACGTTCAATACCACGTGCGAAGGCGTACACCGTTGCCACTGTCAGTATCAGCAGAACGGTACCCAGCCCATAAACACGGTACATCTCGCTTTGTAGCGGGCCATTTAAAGAATCCAGAGGGATACCCAACGCCACAGACCAGTCTGTGCCAGCAATGGGGTAAACGACAGTCTGTGTCGCGATGCCCTCCTTGGTGCGCCCCACAAACGATTGTTTGCCTCCACGCCCAAGAGCGGCGACCACGCCAGGTGCTGCCAACTGCCCCACAAAGGCCTGAGGCTGATGGGTACGAGCCAGCAGGCGACCGTCAGACGCCACAATCGCCGCAATCCAATCTTTTGGTAAAGACTGATTCGCCAGCAAACGGTTCAGGCTGTCTGTGAGCAAAATCATCCTGAGGCCGTACGCGGGTTTGCCATCTTGAAAAACCGGCACCCCAACAGCGGCCACGATGCTGGAACTGATGGGCGATTTGAACGGACCGCTAGTGGTCGGCATGCCTGACTGCAGAAGGCGGTGATGCATGTCGAGCTGGCCCACAGGCGGCAGCGCGCCACCGTACTCGGCCAGGGTGAAAAGCAGCATGCGGTCATCGCTGTCCACCAAGGTGATGGCCCTGAAACTCGAGTCCGTTTTTGTGAGCCGAACAGCGTCCTGGTGGAGCGTTGCCCAATCTTTCCGGATTGCCGCCGCAGATGATGCCAAGGCGTTGAGTGCCGACACCGTGAGCTGAATACGCTCACTCACGGCATGCGATATCGACTCCCCACGGCGATCCAGATTGGCCATCACATAGTCTTGGTACTTCACGCCCAAGCGGTTCACGGCGTAGCCGGAAAACACCAGCATGGGTAAGACGGCGAGAACCACCATGGCCGCCAGCCACTGTCGGATGCTGGCGTGAAATCTTTGAATACGGGGCATGACTGCGGACTCCGGTGCAATGGGTGGCTGTCACCAGATGCTAAACCCACTCAAGCCATCAGCGCCACATTGCCCCCTGCTGCGGTGGTGTTGACGGTAATGGTCTGCTCGGCACAGAAACGGTACAGATAGTGGGGGCCGCCCGCTTTAGGTCCCGTGCCGCTCAGGCCCTCGCCGCCAAAGGGCTGCACCCCCACCACCGCGCCAATCTGGTTGCGGTTGATGTAGACATTGCCCACGTGGGCAGCATGAGCCAGGGCCTGTGCGCGGCTGTCTATGCGGGTGTGGATACCCAGGGTCAGGCCGTAGCCCAAGGCGTTGATTTGATCAATCACCGCTTGCGGGTCGCCGCGCCAGCGCACCACCTGCAGCACCGGCCCAAAAATTTCCTGCGTGACATCGGCAATGCGCTGCACCTCAAAGGCTTGCGGCGCGATGAGGCGAGACGACGACTGCGCCGCCGCTACGCTCCACAGGGGCTGGGCCTGAGCCTGCAAGCGCTGCAGATGGCGGTTGATGCCATCGAAGGCTTCGTCGTCTATGACTGGGCCCAGGTCGGTGGACAGGTCCGCCGGATCGCCCACCCGCAGCTCTTGCGCCGCGCCCCGGATCATCTCGATCACACCATCGGCGATATCCTCATGCAAACACAAGAGGCGCAGGGCAGAACAGCGCTGGCCGGCACTGCGAAACGCGCTTTGCATGACCGCATCGACCACCTGCTCGGGCAGGGCACTGCTGTCCACCAGCATGGCGTTGATACCGCCGGTTTCGGCAATCAGGGGCACGATGGGGCCGTCCTTGGCGGCCAGGGCGCGGTTGATGATCTTGGCCACCTGAGTGGAGCCCGTGAAAACCACGCCGGCCACGCCCGGCGCGGCCACCAGTGCGGCACCCACAGTCTCGCCCGGGCCATGTAAGAGCTGCAAGGCGCCCGCCGGCACGCCCGATGCATGCAACAGCCGTGTAGCTTCCAGGGCAACTGCCGGGGTTTGCTCGGCCGGTTTGGCCAGCACGGTGTTGCCGGTGGCCATGGCCGCCGCCACCTGCCCCATGAAAATGGCCAACGGAAAGTTCCAGGGACTGATACACACCCAGGCACCGCGCGCCGTCAGGGTCAGGGTGTTGGACTCACCGGTCAGGCCATAGCCATGACGCAACCCGTCAGCACCTGTGCTTGGGGGCGTTCCGTGCAGCTGAGGCATGGCCCAGGGCTGCATGATGCGCTGTGCCTCGTCGGCGTAGTAGCGCAAAAAGTCGATGGCCTCGCGCACCTCAGCCACGGCATCGCCCCAGGTCTTGAAGGCTTCCCGCACCAACAGGGCACAAAAGCGCGGTAGCTGGGACTGCAGCTCGTCGGCAGCCCGGCGCAGAACGGCCGCGCGCTGGGCTACTGCGGTATCGCGCCACGCCGGCAAGCTGCCTTGCGCGCGTGCCAGGGCAGCGGGAATATCGGCAAGCGGATATACAGGAACCACGGGGACCGGAGTGGCGGCGTAGGCGGCCAGCAAAGGCGTGCGCATGGCGGGCACCGTCAGGTCCAGACCCGTGCTGTTTTTGCGGGCACCGGCATGTGCACCAAACAGGTCTGCAGGCAAGGGCAGAGAGGGAACGGGTTCGAGTCGCAGCGGCGAGATCAGCAACTCATCCATGCCCACCGACTCGTCGGCCAACTGATGCACAAAAGATGAGTTGGCACCGTTCTCCAGCAAGCGGCGCACCAGGTAGGCCAGCAAATCCTTGTGCGCTCCCACCGGGGCGTATACACGGCAGTGAATCAGAGGGTTCTTGAGCACCTCGCGATACACCCCCTCGCCCATGCCGTGCAGGCGTTGCAGCTCAAAGGTGCTGCCCCCTGCCGACGACGCCTTGGCGGCCATTTGCAGGATGGCCGCAATCGTGGCGGCGTTGTGGGTGGCAAACTGCGGGTAGATCGCATCGGGCGCAGCCAGCAAGGCACGTGCACAGGCCAGGTAGCTCACATCGGTGTGATGCTTGTGGGTGAACACGGGGTAGTGGGGCAAGCCCTGCTCCTGGGCACGCTTGATCTCGGCGTCCCAGTAAGCGCCTTTCACCAGCCGGCACATCAGACGCACGCCATGCTTTCGTGCCAGGTGGGTGACGTGTTCAATCAGCTCCAGCGCGCGGGTCTGGTAGGACTGCATCGCCAGGCCCAGGCCTGTCCAGGTGCTGCGGCCCGAGTCTGCGCACCAGGCTGGCAGATGCGAGACCACGGCGATGATGAGGGCCTCGAACACATCCAGAGACAGCTCCAGCCGGTCGACCTCTTCGGCATCGATGGTGAGATTGATGTTGGCACGTGCGGCCAGCTCGCACAGGCCCAGCACGCGGGGTACCAGTTCGGCCATGACGCGTTCGTGCTGGGCATCTTCGTAGCGTGGATGCAGGGCGCTGAGCTTGATGGAGATGCCGTCGTTCGCCTCACACGGCCCACGCGGGTTGGCGCCCGCCGCAATGGCCCGAATGGCCTGGGTGTAGCTGTCCAGATACCGCAGCGCATCAGCTTGCGTACGAGCGCCTTCGCCCAGCATGTCATAGCTGAATCTCAGGCCCTCGTGCTGCTTTGCCCGGGCGGCAATCGCTTCGTGCATGGCCTCATGGATGGTCTGGCCCAGCACAAACTGGCGCCCCAGCAGCTGCACGGCACGCAGTGTGGCAGCCACCACCGAGCGGGCACCCAGCTTGGCCAGCACACCCGAGGGTGCATCGCCGTCGGGCAAGAACTTTTTCGACAAAGCGATGGCTGCGCTCGACAGGCGTGCAGGGGTTTTGTCACCCGCCGAATCGAAGTCGGCACGACCCAGCTGATCGGCTGTCAGCGCAATGGCGGTTTCTGCGTCAGGCACACGCAGCAGGGCTTCGGCCAGGCGCATCAGGGCCAGACCCTCGGCGCTGGAGATGGGGAATTCCTTGAGCAGACTCTCCATCGCCCAGAACGGCGGCGGGTTCTTGCGTACAGCCTGCACCCAAGGTGTGGCCACGTGCGCTGCAGCAGCCCAGTCCAGGGCATGGCCCAAGCTGGCAAGGCGGTGAGAGACCACCAGGTCTTCGGGCTGATAGGGAAGGGGTAGGCGCATGATGAAACTCCGTCAAATTAGTGAATGACAGAATCATCTAACGATCCTTGATGAGTTTTTATTTGAATTTATTGATTTTTATAGTGAATAATTTCTCTTGTGTGTCCATGCAATCGACCTCAAGCCGCGTCATGCACTGCTCGACCAACGCCAGCCGCACACCTGCAACAGCCTGCTGGCCAGCGCCATCGAAGCGGGGTGAAATGCAGACGCGGGAAGAAAAGGTCTCAGGCTGTGGCCTAATATTGGGTTCTACAACACTCATGGAGTATTTTTAATGGCCAAGGAATTCCGTACCGAAGCAGACCGCCTGCGCTCACCCAAGCCCGTGCCTCTGCCTGGCTACACCAACCCAGTGAGCCGCGGTCAAAAGCGCAGCCTCGAGCGCGGCGTCGCCACCCGCAGCAAAAAGAACCCCGGCAAGCGTTGCCACAAGGGCGGCTGATCAGCCCCGCCCCATCACGCTGATGCCCAAGCGCATCAGCGTGATCCGGCCGAATCGGCCCACCCCTCCCCCACTTTTCTGAATCAGCCTCCGCGCTCATAGAGCCCCCAACAGCGCTGACGCCTCCCCAGTCCCATGCCCGACGCACCGAACGACCTCGACCGGCTGGACCTGAAAATTCTGGATGCCCTGCAGCGCGATGGCCGCCTGGCCAATCTCAAGCTGGCTGAAACCATCGGCCTGTCGCCCACCGCCGTGCTGGCCCGGGTGCAGCGACTGACACGTGACGGCTACATCCTGGGCTATGAAGCTCGCCTGAACCCCCTGAAGCTGGGGGCCAGCATGATGGTGTTTGTCGAAGTGCTGCTGGACCGCACGACGCCCAATGTGTTTGAGGCCTTCAAGGCGGCGGTACAGGTGCGCGACGAGATCATGGAGTGCCACATGGTGGCAGGCGGCTTTGATTACCTGCTCAAGACACGCATGGCCGACATGAACGCCTACCGCGAATTTGCCGGCAGTGTGCTGTGGCAGCTGCCCGGCGTGCGCGAAACCCGCACCTATGCGGTGATGGAAGAAGTCAAAAACAGCACGCGGCTTAAGCTGATCTAGAGGCCACGATCCAGTCAAGCCACCGGCTCGGCCGCGCGGGTCCGAACGCCAAAAATCGCACTACCCACCCGCACCATGGTGCTGCCTTCCACTATGGCTGCGTCCATGTCGCCCGACATCCCCATCGACAGGGTGTCCAGCGCCAGCCCCTGTCCGAGTAAATCGTCAAAGACCGCGCGGACCTGTGCAAACACGGCGCGTTGGGCCTGCACGTCAACCGCAGGGTCGGGTATGGACATCACGCCGCGCAAGCAGAGCCGGGGTAATCGCGCCACGGCTTGCGCAAGCTCCAAGGCCTGTGCTGGTGCCACGCCCGACTTGGTGGCACCGCCTTCCACATTGACCTGGATGCACACCTGCAGGGGCGGCAGATGCGCCGGACGCTGCTCGCTCAGGCGCTGGGCAATCTTGAGCCGGTCCACGGTGTGCGCCCACTGAAAGTGCTCGGCCACCAGACGCGTCTTGTTGCTCTGGATCGGACCAATACAGTGCCACTCGAGGGCCGGCACACCCGGCAGCTGAGCCAGGGTCTGCATTTTGTCGACCGCTTCCTGTATGTAGTTTTCGCCGAAAGCCGTCTGACCCGCGGCCACCGCCTGCAGAACGGCATCTGGACCAAACGTTTTGGAAACTGCCAGCAAACGCACCGTCTGCGGATCCCGCCCCGCCTGCAGGCAAACGGCCTGTATTCGTTCCCGGAGGAGCTCAAGATTTGCGGCAATCGTGGTCATAATCGCCCGAGCGTAACAAACAAATGAGAGTGAGGGTGCGGTGGAAATTCAACAGTTGCTGAGTTTCAGCGTCAAAAACAAGGCCTCAGACCTGCACCTGTCTGCAGGCCTTCCACCCATGATTCGCGTGCATGGCGATGTGCGGCGCATCAACATCGAGGCGCTGGATCACAAGGAAGTGCATGCCATGGTGTACGACATCATGAACGACACCCAGCGCAAGCACTACGAAGAGTTTCTGGAGATCGACTTCTCCTTCGAAATTGAAGGCCTGGCGCGTTTTCGGGTCAACGCCTACAACCACCAGCGCGGCTCGGGCGCCGTGTTCCGGACCATTCCCAGCAAAATCCTGAGCCTGGAACAGCTCAATGCTCCCAAGATTTTTGCCGACCTGGCCCTACGCCCGCGTGGCATGGTGCTGGTGACGGGGCCTACCGGCTCGGGCAAGTCAACCACCCTGGCGGCGATGGTGAACTACCTGAACGAGAACGAGTTTGGCCACATCCTCACGGTGGAGGACCCGATCGAGTTCGTGCACGAGTCCAAAAAATGTCTGGTCAATCAACGCGAGGTGGGGCCACACACCCTGAGCTTTGCTGCGGCGCTGAAGTCCGCCCTGCGCGAAGACCCGGACGCCATTTTGGTGGGTGAGATGCGCGACCTGGAAACCATACGCCTGGCCATGACAGCCGCCGAAACCGGCCACCTGGTGTTTGGCACGCTGCACACCTCCAGCGCAGCCAAGACCATCGACCGGATCATTGACGTATTCCCGGCCGAAGAAAAAGAAATGGTACGGGCCATGTTGTCTGAATCGCTGCAGGCGGTCATATCGCAGACTTTGTGCAAGACCAAGGATGGTCAGGGCCGGGTGGCGGCACACGAGATCATGCTGGGCACGCCCGCCATACGCAACCTGATCCGCGAAGCCAAAGTGGCACAGATGTATTCCAGCATCCAGACCGGCAACAGCCTGGGCATGCAAACGCTGGATCAGAACTTGATGGATCTCGTCAAACGCAATGTGATCAGTGCCGCCGAGGCCCGCAGCAAGGCGAAGATTCCGGAAAATTTCCCGGGGTGAGTTGAGTATGGCCCCCACGCTTGCCACTTCGTGTGCTGCGCTGCCCCCCGAGGGGGCCACATTTCGCCTTGGGACGGCCCGGCGGCGAAACCTTGGCCCCCACGCTTGCCACTTCGTGTGCTGCGCTGCCCCACTTTTGCCACTGATATCGAAAAGGAGTTGCGCTGATGGAACGCGATCAGGCTACTAAATTCATCAACGACCTGCTCAAGCTGATGGCCAGTCGCAATGGCAGTGACTTGTTCATCACGGCGGACTTCCCGCCCGCTATCAAGGTCGATGGCAAGGTGACCAAGGTATCGCCACAACCGCTCAACAGCGGGCACACGATGGCCTTGGCGCGTTCAGTGATGAGCGACAAGCAGATTGCCGAGTTCGAGCGCACCAAGGAATGCAACTTTGCGATTGCTCCCGCGGGCATCGGCCGGTTCCGGGTCAATGCCTTTGTGCAGCAGGGCAAGGTGGGCATGGTGTTGCGGGTCATTCCCACCACCCTCCCAACCATCGACGCACTGGGCGTGCCCCCCGTATTGAAGGACATTGCCATGACCAAGCGTGGGCTGGTCATTCTGGTGGGCGCTACAGGCTCCGGCAAATCGACCACGCTGGCGGCCATGGTGGACTGGCGCAACGAAAACTCCTTTGGCCACATCATCACCATTGAGGACCCGGTGGAATTTGTGCACCCGCACAAGAACTGTGTGGTGACTCAGCGCGAGGTGGGTCTGGACACCGAGAGCTGGGACGCAGCACTGAAGAACACACTGCGCCAGGCTCCAGATGTCATCTTGATGGGCGAGATCCGTGACCATGCAACCATGGAGCATGCCGTGGCCTTTGCCGAAACCGGTCACCTGTGCCTGGCCACCTTGCACGCCAACAGTGCAAATCAGGCGCTGGACCGCATCGTCAACTTCTTCCCCGAGGAGCGCCGGGCCCAATTGCTGATGGATTTGTCCCTCAATCTCAAGTCCATGATTTCGCAACGCCTGATTCCCAAACAGGACGCCAAGGGCCGAGTTGCGGCGATCGAGGTCATGATCAACAGCCCGCTGATCTCCGATCTGATCTTCAAGGGCGATGTGGCCGAGATCAAGGAGATCATGAAAAAGAGCCGCAACCTGGGCATGCAAACCTTCGACCAGGCCCTGTTTGACGCCTACGAGGCCAACCTCATCACCTACGAAGACGCCCTGAGAAACGCGGACTCTCAAAACGACCTGCGGCTGCAGATCAAACTCAACAGCAATCGGGGTCGCTCCGGCGACCTGGGCGAAGGCACAGAACATCTGGCCATCGTCTAGCCCAGCAGCAGGGCACACGCTGCCTTCACAAACCTCCCCCACAGACCAGGACTCCGCACCATGAGCATCATCGCCGACAAAACCTACGACACCACCCCCGCCCGCAAAGTCGCATTTTTGGGCCTGGGGGTCATGGGCTACCCCATGGCTGGGCACCTGGCGCGTGCCGGTCATACCGTGTGCGTTTACAACCGCACACCCGCCAAGGCCCAAGACTGGCTGGCCCAGCTGGCGTCTCACGCCCACAGCAGCGCTGCAACGCCACGCGAAGCCGCAGCAGATGCCGACATCGTGTTTTGCTGCGTGGGCAACGACGACGACCTGCGCAGCGTGACGCTGGGGCCCGACGGCGCCTTTGCAGGCATGAAGCCGGGCGCTATTTTTGTAGACCACACCACGGCATCGGCCAGCGTGGCACGCGAGCTATTTGGCGCGGCTCAGGCGCTGGGGCTGCAGTTCGTCGACGCCCCCGTCTCTGGCGGCCAGGCTGGTGCCCAAAACGGCATGTTGACGGTGATGTGCGGCGGCGATCCCGCTGCGTTTGAAGCTGCCAAGCCGGCGGCGATGGCGTTCTCCAGGGCCTTTACCTATCTCGGAGAGAGTGGCAACGGCCAGCTCGCCAAAATGGTCAATCAGATCTGCATCGCAGGGCTGGTGCAAGGGTTGAGCGAGGCCATCGCCTTTGGTCAAAAAGCCGGGCTGGACATGAACAATGTGCTGGATGTCATCGGCAAGGGCGCAGCGCAAAGCTGGCAGCTCGACAACCGGGGCAAAACCATGGTGGCCGACAAGTTCGACTTCGGTTTTGCGGTGGATTGGATGCGCAAGGACCTGGGGCTGGTTCTGGATGAGGCGCGCCAGAATGGAGCGCGCCTGCCAGTCACGGCGCTGGTCGACCAGTTTTACGCCGATGTGCAGCAAATGGGTGGACGCCGCTGGGACACGTCCAGCCTGATCAAGCGCCTCAAGTAGGGCGCCTCAGCCCCTGGGCTTATTTGGCCTTGGCAGCGTCCTTGGGCGCTGGCGGTGGCACCAGGCGCTGCAGCTCTTCCTCGGTAATGATCTCGAAGACCCGAACCACCTTCTGCACGCCGCCCACGCTACGGGCAATGTCTGTGGCGCGCGTGGCTTCACGCTGGGTCACACGGCCCATCAGGTAAGTGGTGCCGCGCTCGGTCACCACCTTGAAGGCGTTGGCAAACAGGTCCTGGGCATCCACAAAAGAAGCCTTTACCTTGCCAGTGGTCAACACGTCGTTGGAACGCTGGCTCAGGCCGGAAGCACTTTGCACGGCCAACTCGTTCAAGACCTGCCGCACATTGTCAACACGCGCCACCACCTGCTCGACCTTTTGACGGTCTTGCGCCGTGGGCGCTTCACCCGTCAGCAGGACCTGGCGGTTGTAGCTGGTGACATTGACATGCACCCGCTCGCCCAGAGCAGAGCGTATCTGGGCAGCCGCCTTCAGTTCGATGGCCTCGTCTTCGACCTGAGCGCCGGAGGTGCGCCGATCGGTGGCCACCAGGCCAGTCATGGCCGCGCCGCCTATCAACACCGGAGCGCAAGCGCCCAGAGTGGCCGCCAGGCACAAGGCCAGGACTGCACGCAGGGCCAGTGGGGCGCCAGTGCGCGCTACGCGTAACTTTTGGCTGGAAAAATGGGTGGGGTTCATGGGGTTTCCTGTTCACCTAAGAGTTGGGTGTCCACGCCGTCGCACAGGCAATGCAGTGCGAGCACATGGACTTCATGGATACGGGCGGTACGCTCATGGGGCACACAGATGTGCACATCTGTGTCGCGCAAAGCCTGGTTCATCTTGCCACCGCCGCGGCCAGTCAGCGCCACCACGGTCATTTCTCGCTCATGAGCCGCTTCGATGGCTGCCAGAATATTGGCCGAATTACCGCTGGTGGAAATAGCCAGCAGCACGTCACCAGGCTGGCCCAGCGCGCGCACCTGACGCATGAACACGGCACTGAAGTCGTCGTCGTTGGCCACCGACGTCAGGATGGAGCTGTCGGTGGTCAGGGCGATGGCACCCAGCTCGGGACGCTCACGCTCGAAACCGCCAACAAACTCGGCCGCAAAACGCTGTGCATCCGCTGCAGAGCCGCCATTGCCGCAGGCCAGCACCTTGCCACCGCTGGTCACGCAGGACAGCAGGGCTTCGACCGCCGCTTCGATGGGCTTGCTGAGCACTTCGGCAGCCTGATACTTGAGATCGGCGCTGTCTATGAAATGTTGTTGAATACGGGTCTCAAGCATGGCGGCGATGATAACCGTGGGCCCTGCAAGCAAATGTAAAGATTTGGCCCTCAAATCGCGCCTTCGCCCCCCCTCAAAAAGCCTCAAAAGCGGCCTTCAACCACTGAACGCCGGCAGGCTCGATCGTGATCACATCAAAGCGGCAAGGGGGCAGTTGGTGAAGACGCATCAGGTAGTGACGGGCGGCAAACACGATGCGCCGCTGTTTGGCCACACTGACGCTGGCTGCGGCACCTCCGTGGCTGGTGCTGGAGCGCTTGCGCACCTCCACAAACACCACCGTGCCATCGCCCGCGCGCATGATCAGGTCAATTTCGCCGCCGCCCCGGCCGGGCGTTCGATAATTGCGTTGCAGCAGGCGCAAGCCCTGCTTTTGCAGATGACGTAGTGCAGCGTCCTCGGCGGCATCGCCCACCTGTTTGGTGGTGCCGGCCTGACTTGCTGAACCCTGTTGAGGAAACACCATTGAGCTCTTATGCCTCGGCCCTGGCCGCAGCCCGTGATGCGGCATCTGCCCAACATTATCCGCAGGGTGCCCTGTACGTGGTGGCCACACCCATCGGCAACCTGGCCGACATCAGCCTGCGCGCACTGCATGTGTTGCAGCTGGTGGACGTGATTGCGTGCGAGGACACCCGACACACTCAGCAAATGCTGCGGGCCTACGGCATCGACAAGCCTTCGTCTCAGTTGCTGGCGGTGCATCAGCACAACGAAGCACAAGCCTCCAACCAGGTCACCGCCCTGCTGGGCCAGGGTCAACGGGTGGCTTTTGTCAGCGACGCCGGCACGCCAGCCGTGAGCGACCCCGGTGCCCGCCTGGTGGCAGTGGTCCGCACGGCAGGCCATGTGGTCGTGCCTTTGCCGGGTGCCAGTAGCGTCACCACAGCTTTGAGTGTGGCTGGCATTGGCGCTGACGACAGCCATGGCGGCTTTGTATTTGCCGGATTCCTATCGAGCAAGGCCACCGAGCGCAACCAGGCGGTCACCGCACTGGCTGCCGAGCCGCGTAGCGTGGTGCTGCTGGAAGCGCCACACCGCATCGAAGCCCTGGCCTCGGCCCTGGCGGTGCTGGGTGGCCGGCTGCTGACTATAGGCCGGGAACTGACCAAACAGTTCGAGGACATCGCCACCTTGGCTGCAGCTGACTTTCCTGGCTGGCTGGTGGCCCAGCCCCAGCGCACCCGGGGTGAATTCGTGCTGGTGCTACACCCTGCCCCACCTGCTGCAGACCGTGCGCCAGCGCAAGCACTACGGGTGCTGAAATTGTTGCTGGCCGAACTGCCCCTGAAAACGGCAGTCAAGCTCAGTGCGGACATCACCGGCATCTCCAAAAACGAACTCTATGAGGCCGCGCTGGCCATGAAGGAGGCATGACATGAGCACACACCTTGACCCGACACGCTGCCCGGTATGCGGCCGCAGCAACCAATGCGCCATGGAACTGGCCAAGGCGACCGGACGGGCACAAGCACCCTGCTGGTGTACCGATGCCACATTCAGTGCGGAGCTGCTGGCCTGCGTCCCCGACGACCTGCGTGGCAAAGCCTGCATTTGCCCGGAATGCGCGGCTGCGAAAGGCCCAGCAGCCGGCTCAGCCAACTCATAATCTCATCCCATCAAGCTCTGTGTTTGAGCTGACATTCAAGGACACACCCATGCCCACGTATCACATCGAAATGCTGGAAGGCCGCACCATCGAGCAGAAGAAAAAACTGGTCGAAGAAATCACCCGCGTCACGGTCGAGGTGCTGGGTGGCTCACCCGGTGCCGTCGACATTCTCATCACGGATGTGAAGCGCGAGAACTGGGCCACCGGCGGCAAGCTCTGGAGCGAGCCCAGGGACTGAGAACTGCCCCAAGACGAAATAAGCACGCCGGGAGTCACACCATGTGCCAGTTGCTGGGTATGAACAGCCACCTGCCTGCCAGCCTGACGCTGAGTTTTTCGGGCTTTTCCCAACGTGGTGGCAGCACCGACCACCATGCTGACGGCTGGGGCATCGCTTTTTTTGAGACCGATGGCCTTGCACCCGGCAAAGGCGCACGCTGCTTTGTCGACAAGGAGAGCGCGGCCACCTCGCCCATTGCGGCCATGTTGCGCGGCTTCCCGATCAAGAGCCACAACGTGGTGGCCCATGTACGCAAAGCCACCATGGGCGCGGTGGCGCTGGAAAACACCCATCCATTCATGCGCGAACTGTGGGGCCGTTACTGGGTATTTGCCCACAACGGCGACCTCAAAGACTTCAACCCGCCTTTGCATGGTCATTTCAAACCGGTGGGCAGCACCGACAGCGAACTCGCTTTTTGCTGGCTGATGCAGGAACTGTCGAAGTCGCACGCTGGGGTGCCCACCGTCGAGGAATTGACGCTGACCCTGCGTGAGCTGGTCCCCCGGATTGCCCGCCATGGCACTTTCAACTTTTTGCTCAGCAACGGCCAGGCGCTTTGGGCCCATGCCAGCACCAAGCTCTGCTACCTGGTGCGTGAATACCCGTTCACCGAGGTGCAAATGAAGGATGAGGAAGTTCGGGTGAACCTGGCTGAACTCAATGGCCGGGACGATCGTCTGGCCATCGTGGTGACCGAACCACTCACCACCAACGAGAACTGGACGCACATGGCGCCCGGCGATCTGGTGGTGTTTGTGGATGGCCGGCCAGCAGGGCGTCAGTGCTGCGCCAACGCCTCTTCCAGCGCATCGGAAAACATGGCCGCCACGTCAAAACCGGTCTGATCGCTGATCTCGCGAAAGCAGGTTGGGCTGGTGACGTTGATTTCGGTCAGGCTGTCGCCAATCACGTCCAGCCCCACCAGCAGCAGGCCACGCGCAGCCAGCACGGGCCCCAGCGCTTCAGCAATCTCACGGTCGCGCGCGGTCAGCGGCTGGGCAACGCCCTTGCCACCGGCGGCCAAATTGCCCCTCACCTCGCCGCCCTGGGGAATCCGCGCCAGGCAATAAGGCACAGGCTTACCGCCGATGACCAGCACCCGCTTGTCGCCTTGGGCGATAGCCGGCAGGTACTTTTGCACCATCACAGTTTGAGCGCCGTCCTTGTTCAGGGTTTCGATGATGGCGCCCAGATTCATGCCATCTTCGCGCACCCGGAAAATGCCCATGCCGCCCATGCCGTCCAGCGGTTTGAGGATGATGTCCTGGTGCTGAGCATGAAAACGCCGGATGTCCGAGGCGTCTCGCGTGACCAGGGTCGGGCCGATGAACTGGGGAAACTCCAGAATCGCCAGTTTTTCGGGGTGGTTGCGTAGGGCGGCCGGCTTGTTGAAAACCCGGGCCCCCTCACGCTCGGCTTGCTCCAGCAAGTGCGTCGCGTAGAAGAACTCGCTGTCAAAAGGCGGATCCTTGCGCATGATGACCGCATCAAAGTCCTTCAGGGCCTGGGGGCGTTCATCGGGCGCCTGCTGGGCGGCCGCGAACCAGGGCTCGGGAGCACCAGTCAAGGTGATGTCT
>JBEEJZ010000095.1:0-5837 GCA_041168905.1 Pseudomonadota bacterium
AACCTCACCACACGACAAGATTTTGATCACTCTAAAAAACATCACCCTGCGCCGCAGCGCCAAAGTCTTGCTTGAAGGCGCCAGCGTCACGCTGAATCCCGGCGAAAAAGTGGGCCTGGTCGGCCGCAACGGTGCCGGAAAATCCTCTTTGTTTGCACTGCTCAACGGCAATTTGCACGAGGACTCGGGCGAATTCAGCATCCCCACCCAGTGGCGCATGGGTCAGGTCGCCCAGGACATGCCCGAGACCGAGCAAAGCGCCACCGACTTTGTGGTCGAGGGCGACACCGTGCTGCGCGCCGCTCAGCAGGAAGTGACTGACGCGGAAGCCACCGACGACTATGAGCGCATGGCCAACGCCTACATGGGGCTGCAAGATGCTGGAGCCCACGATGCGCCGGCCCGGGCTCAGGCGCTGATTCTGGGGCTGGGCTTCAAGACCCATGAACTCGATCGCCCAGTCAACAGCTTCTCGGGCGGCTGGCGCATGCGTCTACAACTGGCGCGCGCGCTGATGTGCCCGTCTGATTTGCTGCTGCTGGATGAGCCCACCAACCACCTGGACCTGGACGCGTTGGTGTGGCTGGAAGCCTGGCTCAAGCGCTACGAAGGCACCATGGTGGTCATCAGCCACGACCGTGAATTTCTGGACGCCGTGACCAACGTGACGCTGCACATCGACGCTGGCAAGTTGGTGCGCTACGGCGGCAACTACAGCAAGTTCGAGGACATGCGCGCCGAGCAGATGGAGCTGCAACAGAACGCCTACGCCAAACAACAGGACAAGATTGCGCACTTGCAAAAGTTCATTGCCCGCTTCAAGGCCAAGGCCAGCAAAGCCAAGCAGGCACAAAGCCGGGTGAAGGCACTGGACCGCATGGAAAAAATCGCCCCGCTGCTGAGCGAGGCCGATTTCAGCTTTGAGTTCAAGGAACCGGCCAATTTACCCAACCCCATGCTGTCGATGAGCGGCGCGAGCTTTGGCTACCCAGCTCCTGAGGATGCGCCTGCCGGCACCGAGCCCACCACCATCGTGCGCAACGTCAACCGGTCGGTGCTGGCGGGTCAGCGCATCGGTATTTTGGGTGCCAACGGCCAGGGCAAATCCACCCTGGTGAAAACCGTGGCACGCGACCTGAAAGCCATCACCGGCGAGATCACCGAAGGCAAGGGCTTGAACATAGGCTACTTTGCGCAGCAGGAGCTGGATGTGTTGCGGCCAGCGGACTCGCCGCTGGAACACATGATCGCCCTGGTCAAGTCACTGACCGCTGCCGGCAAGCTGGCGGGTCAGGCCACGCGCGAGCAGGACCTGCGCAGCTTTCTGGGCACCTTCAACTTTGGCGGCGACATGGTCAAGCAGGCCGTGGGTAGCATGAGCGGCGGCGAAAAAGCCCGCCTGGTGCTGTGCATGATCGTGTGGCAGCGCCCCAACCTGTTGCTGCTGGACGAGCCCACCAACCACCTGGACCTGGCCACCCGCGAAGCCCTGAGCATGGCCCTGAACGAATTTGAAGGCACGGTGATGCTGGTCAGCCACGACCGTGCCTTGCTGCGCGCCGTGTGTGACGAATTCTGGATGGTGTCACGCGGCGGCGTGGAGCCTTTCGATGGCGACCTGGACGACTACCAGCGCTACCTGCTGGATGAAGCCAAGCGCCAGCGCGAAGAGGCCAAGGAAGCCTTCAAGGCACCTGCCAAGACTGAAAAAGCCAGCAATAAGCCCGTCAAGACCAGCAAGCCTGCCGTCTCGATCAAACCCATCAAGACCGAAATCGAGAAGATCGAGGCACGCATGGCAGTGCTCAATACGCAGGGCGCTGGGTTGGAGGCCCAACTGTCCAATGCCCTTCACAGCGACATCGCGGCATTGGGTCGCGAGTTGAAGGTGGTCACCGACGAGCTGCGAGGCCTGGAAGACCGCTGGATGGAATTGTCCAGCCAGCTTGAGGAGGCCGGCGCCTGAACTAAAGCATGCCGCGCAGCTCGTGCGCAGCGGCTTGCAGGATCGGCAGGCTGTCTCGCAGCATCGATTCAGCCGTGCGCTGATGGGTGGCGGTCACCATGTTCAGCGCCGCCACCACGCGGCCCTGCGGGTTGCGCAGGGGCACCGCCAGGGCTTGCACGCCCAGCTCGTGCTCTTCTACCGCCAGGCAGTGGTCCTCGCTGGCGACCTGAGCAAGGCGCTGTCGCAGCGCACGCGCATCCGTCAGGGTGCGTGCGGTCAGGCGTGCCAGGTTTCGGTTTTTGAGCCACGCGCCCAGGTCAGCGCGGCCTTTGGACGCCAGCAATATCTGCCCGGTCGAGGTGGCGTGGGCTGGCAGGCGCGCGCCCAGGTGCAGGCCGTAGGCCAGCAGGCGGTCCATGCCGATCAGGTGCTGGCGCAAGTCATTGCCACTGCGCGCCACGATAACCACCTCATCGCCATCCAGCACCACGGCTGAAAACGACTCCTGGGTCGATGCCGTCAAGCGACCCAGCATAGGCTGGAGCACGCGGGGCAGCCGGGCGGAGGCCAGGTAGCTACCCGAAAAACGCAGCACCTTGGGCGACAGCCAAAAAAAACTGCCGTCGGTTTCCAGGTAACCCAGATGCGCCAGTGTGAGCAAATGCCGCCGCGCCGCCGCACGGGTGATGCCGGTGCGTTGCGCGGCTTGGGTCGCATTGAGGCGCTGACGTTCGGTATCAAAGCTTTCCAGCACGGCCATGCCTTTGGCCATGCCGGCAATCAGGTCGGCTGAGGCGATGCCGGGGGCTGCCTGCTCACTGGAAGACATGGTGCACGGGCTCCGAAAGGTTACCTGGTAATTTGCGCGATGATCGCACAGCATAGCTGATCATCGCGCAACTCCCGAGAACTGGATGCACGCAATTTCGAGGAGGAAACTAAGCTTCGGGCTACACAAACAACACTAGGAGATAGCTCATGCGCACCCAGGTTGCCATTATTGGAGCCGGCCCCTCAGGCCTGCTCTTAGGTCAGTTGCTGCACAAGGCTGGCATCGACGCCATCATCATCGAGCGTCAGTCTGGCGACTACGTGCTGGGGCGCATCCGTGCAGGCGTGCTGGAGCAGGTGGCCATCGATTTGCTAGACGAGGCTGGCGTGGGCCAGCGCATGCATGCCGAAGGGCTGATCCATGGCGGGTTCGACATGCTGTTCAAGGGCGAGCGCCATCGCATCGACATGAACAAGCTGACAGGCGGCAAGAACGTGATGGTGTACGGCCAGACCGAAGTCACCCGAGACCTGATGGACGCCCGCAAGGCTGCTGGCCTGACCACCGTGTACGAGGCCAGCAATGTCACCGTGCACGACTTCGACTCTGCCACGCCCACCGTGCGCTACGAGAAAGACGGCCAAAGTCATGAAATCCGGTGTGATTTCATTGCGGGTTGTGACGGCTTCCATGGGGTGTGCCGCGCCAGCGCACCGCGCGGCGCCATCCGCGAGTTTGAAAAGGTCTATCCCTTCGGCTGGCTGGGTGTGTTGTCGGATACACCCCCGGTGCACGAAGAACTGATTTATGCCAACAGCCCCCGCGGCTTTGCCCTGTGCTCACAACGCAGCGCGACCCGCAGCCGCTACTACTTGCAAGTACCGCTTACCGACAAGGTCGAGGACTGGTCGGACGAAGCCTTCTGGCAGGAGCTGCGCCTGCGCCTGGACGCAGAAGCCCGCGAAAAGCTTGTCACCGGGCCCAGCATTGAAAAAAGCATCGCCCCCTTGCGCAGCTTTGTGACCGAGCCCATGCGCTTTGGCCGCATGTTCCTGGCCGGTGATGCTGCGCATATCGTGCCCCCAACTGGCGCCAAGGGTCTCAACCTGGCCGCCACGGACGTGAAATATCTGTCCAACGCCTTGATCGAGTTCTACAAGGACCACACCGAGGCGGGTATCGATGACTACTCCGAGCGTTGCCTGCGCCGCATCTGGCGCGCCGAGCGCTTTTCGTGGTGGTTCACCAGCCTGATGCATCGTTTTCCAGAAAACGGCGAAATCGGACAAAAGTTTCAGGAGGCAGAGTTGGACTACATCATCCACTCCGAGGCAGGCTCCCGCTCGGTTGCTGAAAACTACGTAGGACTGCCGCTGGATTTTGGCGACTGAGAGACCCACACACCCCGAGCCAGGAACGGCCGGCCACCTTTGGGTGCCGGCCGTTTTTCTTGGCGGCCTGGCGCAAGTGGCGGGCAATTGGGACGCCTCAATTTACGTTTGCTCACCACTTTTGATGTGAATTCAGCTATTTTTCATAAAATGTGCGTTTTGCACATTTATAATTTGATTAAACGCAAACCATTCATCCACAACCGCCTTCCGGTAACCATGCCCAACACCCAGGACACCGCCGCCGATATGCAAGCGCTGCTCAGTGCCATCGACAGCGTGCTACAGCCGCTGGCCCAGTTGTGCATCGGCAAGGGCCTTCCCATTCAGGCGATAGAGGAGCAACTGCGTCAAGCCTATGTAAAGGCAGCCACCCTGGCCAGTGCCGGAGCTAATCCGGACCGATTGACCAGCCGCATCAGCACCATGACGGGCCTGACGCGACGTGAAGTAGGCCGCATTCAGGCGCTGGAGGCGCCTGCACGCGCCAGTACCCGCAACCTGGTCACGGAGCTGTTCACCCGCTGGGTATCGCTGCCCCAATACCAGGTGGATGCCAACAACACCATGGCCTTGCCCCGGGTGGGCCCTGCCCCGAGCTTTGAGTCCCTGGCCCGTGAGGTCACCACCAATGTGCACCCCCGTTCGCTGCTGGACACCATGTGCAGCCTGGAGCTGGTTGTGTGGGACCTGCAAAACGACACCGTCTATCTGACCGAAACAGCACTGGTGCCGCGCAACGAATGGAAGCAAATGATGGGCTTTCTGGGCGACAACGTGGGGGACCACCTGCGCGCCGCCGTCACCAATGTGCTAGGCCAAGGCAACGAGCACTTTGAACAGACCCTGTTTGCCGACGAGTTGTCTGCCCACTCTCTGCAACTCAGCCGCCAGATCATCAGCGACCAATGGCGACAGCTGATGACGCAGGTGGCACCTCAACTGGAAGCCTTGATGAAGGCAGATGAACTGGCTGGCCGCAAGCAAGACCACAGCCTGCGCCTGGGCTTGTATTCATGGATGCAGGCAATGCCCGCTTCCGAGGTCACAAAGAACGACACCCCAACAGCGATGCCCGCTCCTGAGCACAAGGATTCCTGATATGACACACCCCAAGCAACTTCATTCAGCACAGTTCAACCGCCGCCAAGCACTGATGGCCTTGATCGGCAGCGTCGCCCTGCCCGGCTGTGGTGGCGGTGGCTCGGTGGCCGGCCTGAGTAGCGGCGGCACCGGATCATTCACCAACGGCGTGATCATTGGCCTGGGTTCGATCATCGTGAACGGTATTCGCTATGACGATTCAAGCGCAAGTGTGAATGGCGGCACTGGAAGGTCCAGCGAACTCAAGCTGGGCATGGTCGTCAGTGTTCAAGGTTCCAGCGTCACACCCGCTGCGGTGGCCGGAGGTCTGGCGACTGCAACCGCAAGCAGCATCAGTTATGAGAGCGAGTGGAAGGGACCGGTAGATTCGATTGACACGACGAACAATTCTTTCGTGATGCTCGGTCAAACGATCAAGGTGTTAAGCACTACGGTTTTTGACGGCGAGGGTGTGGCGAATTTATCGAATTTGGCTACACAAATGCTGGTCGAAGTTCATGGCTTTATCGACCCAATCACTGCCACCCTTCATGCCAGCCGAGTTGAAATCAAGGCAAGCCTGTCGGAACACCGACTGAGTGGTGCGATCAGTAACCTTACCGCCGACACGTTTTCCATAGGA
>JBEEJZ010000096.1:0-11325 GCA_041168905.1 Pseudomonadota bacterium
ATCGGTTTATTTCACGGCCATCGAACCCAAGCCTGAGCTCCGATTTGTTCTGGCGAGCCTGGGAGCGGCTGTTCTGTATCTTTGGAATGCCAAAGTCATGGCCAGCGGCGAACTGGGGCATCTGCCTGCGCGCAGGCTGTTTGCATCTTTCGCCGGCTTTCATGGTGTGTTTTTGCTGCTGCGGCCCGCCCTGTTCAAGTTAGGCGATGACGGCAATTCACAACAGGCTCTGGTCCAGGTCGTGTCTCAGTTCGTGGTGGTCGAGGCCACTTTGCTGGTGGTACTGATGGCGTTCGCCATCCTGCTGCTAGGCATGGAGCACGTGACCACCGAGCTGAAGCGGCTTTCGGATGAGGACCCACTGACTGGCATTTACAACCGCCGAGCCTTCTTGCGGCTGCTGGAACTTGCATGCAAGGGCGGTAGACCCACAACATCTGCCATCCCCATCCTGTTGGTAGACATCGATCATTTCAAGAAAATCAACGACACCTACGGGCACCAGACGGGCGACGAGGTGTTGTGCCACTTCGTCAAGACGGCGCGCATGTGCCTGCGCCATGAAGATGTCATAGGGCGAATGGGGGGTGAGGAATTCGCTGTTTTCACCTCGGACAACGACCTGGACAAAGCAACCAAAGTGGCTGAGCGACTGCGGACCCAGCTCTGCTCACAACCTGCTCAAACCGATCGAGGTGACATCCATTACACGGTCAGCATTGGAGTCACCCTCTGGATGCCAGACGAGGCCACGACCAAGGCACTGCACCGTGCCGATGAGGCCATGTACTTGGCCAAGCGTCAGGGTCGCAACAGGGTAGAGGTCATGAATTCCTCTGCGATCGTCCTGGCTCCTGCGCTCGGGGCCCTGCCACATTCAACGGTTTAGAAACCGCGCGCTAGACTGCGCTCTTTTCACCACAACGAAAGAGGCAGACATGAAAATCGAAACATTGGCCGTGCACGCAGGGTTTCAGGCCGACCCCACCACCAAGGCGGTTGCGGTGCCGGTGTATCAAACCGTGGCTTACGCTTTCGACAGCGCACAGCACGGTGCTGACCTTTTCGACCTGAAGGTGGCGGGCAATATCTACACCCGCATCATGAACCCGACCCAGGACGTGCTTGAAAAGCGGGTTGCTGCGCTCGAAGGCGGCATTGCCGCATTGGCGGTGGCTTCAGGTATGGCAGCCATCAGCTATGCCATCCAAACCATCGCCGAGACCGGCGACAACATCGTGTCTGCCAGCACCCTGTACGGCGGCACTTACAACCTGTTTGCGCACACCTTCCCTCAGCTGGGCATCGAAGTCAGATTTGCCGACCCTCGTGATCCGGAAAGTTTCGCGGCCCTGATTGACGAACGCACCAAAGCCGTGTTTTGCGAATCCGTGGGCAACCCGCTAGGCAACGTGACCGATTTTGAGAAGCTGGCCACCATCGCCCACGCGCACGGTGTGCCGCTGATCGTGGACAACACCGTGCCCAGTCCCTACCTGTGCCGCCCCATCGAGCACGGGGCCGACATCGTGGTCCATTCGCTGACCAAATACCTGGGTGGCCACGGCAACAGTGTGGGCGGTGCCATTGTGGATTCGGGCAAGTTCCCTTGGGCCGAACACAAAGCACGTTTCAAGCGGCTGAACGAGCCCGATGTGTCCTACCACGGTGTGGTTTACACCGAAGCCCTGGGCCCAGCCGCATACATCGGACGGGCCCGCGTCGTGCCTTTGCGCAACATGGGTGCAGCCATCTCGCCCATGAATGCCTTCCTGATTCTTCAGGGCATCGAGACGCTGGCGCTGCGCATGGACCGCATCTGCGAGAACGCCTTGGCGATTGCCCAGCACCTGCAAAAGCACCCCAAAGTGGCCTGGGTCAACTACGCCGGGCTGGCCGATCACCCCGAACATGCGCTGGTACAAAAGTACATGGGGGGCAAGGCTTCGGGCATTGTGTCTTTCGGACTCCAGAGCCAGGATACCGACAAACGCGCGGCCGGCGCACGCTTTCTGGACGCGCTGCAACTGTTCACCCGACTGGTCAATATCGGCGATGCCAAATCGCTGGCCACACACCCGGCCTCCACCACCCACCGTCAGCTGACAGCCCAGGAACTGGCGAAAGCCGGCGTCAGTGAGGAAATGGTGCGACTGTCTGTGGGCATCGAGCACATCGACGACCTGATGGCCGATTTGGAGCAGGCCCTGGCCACCGCCTGAGCGCAGACAGACCGAGACCGACGATCGCTCCGCGGCGGATTTGCCAACGAAAATCGCGGTCTAATCTGCACATGCATTTTCAAGTTCCGATCTTTCAGACCACCTGGCAATCCCCCTTGGGGCTGATGGTGATTGCAGCAAGCAAGGTCGGCCTGGCGGGCGCCTGGTTCGCCGATCAAAAGCACGTGCCTGACTGGTCGGGCTGGCAAGGCCAGCCCGATCATCCGGTGTCGAACCAGGCACTGAAAGCCCTGAGGTCCTACTTTGCAGGCGAAAAGGAACGCCCCGAGATTGAACTGGACTTGCGATCGGGTACCGAGTTTCAGCAAAGCGTCTGGCGTGCTCTGCTCACCATTCCTTGGGGTACCAGCGTGAGTTATGGTCAATTGGCAGCCGCGGTGGGCCGTCCAAGCGCCGTTCGTGCCGTGGGTGCGGCCGTGGGGCGCAATCCGGTGAGTATTCTGGTGCCCTGCCATCGGGTGCTGGGTGCAGACGGATCACTGACAGGCTATGCAGGTGGCCTGCAACGCAAAACCGCGCTACTGCAACTCGAGGGCATGCTGTGAGTGCCGGCGCAGGGGGCAATGCGCGACGCGCCGCGCGAGATTTCGTGCTGTTGGCGGCCGTGTGGGGGTCGTCCTTCATGTTCATGCGCCTGGGGGTCACCGAGTTTGGCGCTCTGCCCACCGCAGGGGTCCGCGTTGCGATTGCCGCGCTGTTCTTGTTACCCGTCCTCCTGCATCAGGGGCTGGGGCCTGACTTGCGTCGACATTGGAAAAGCACGTTTTTTGTCGGGCTGCTGAACTCGGCGATTCCCTTTGCGTGTTATTCGTATGCGCTGCTCTCCATCAGCACCGGCCTGTCGTCTATTCTGAATGCCACCGTCCCGCTGTTTGGCGCCGTCATTGCGTGGGTGTGGCTGCGCGACCGGCCCACCGGCTCACGGGCGCTGGGATTGCTGATCGGTTTTGCCGGCGTCGCCCTGCTGGCCTGGGAAAAAGCCAGTTTCAAGCCCGGTGCCTCGGGCGTAGCGACTGGCTGGGCCATACTGGCCTGCTTGCTGGCCACGCTGTGCTACGGCATCTCGGCGAGCTACACCAAGCGCTATCTGACCCAGCTGCCTTCTCTGGTGACAGCCACGGGCAGCCAGATCGGGGCGGCGCTGGGTCTGGCCCTGCCCACACTCTGGGCCTGGCCTGAGCAGACACCCGGGTTGCAGGCCTGGCTGGCCCTGATGGTGGTGGGCGTCGTGTGCACCGGCGTGGCCTACATCCTTTTCTTTCGACTCATCAACCAGATTGGCCCCGCCAAATCACTGGCCGTCACCTTTGTCGTGCCCATGTTTGCGGTGCTGTACGGCGTGGTCCTGCTGGGTGAAGCAGTGACACACTGGATGATGATCTGCAGTGCCATCATCATTTGCGGCACCTCGCTGTCCACCGGTTTGCTGCGCTTGCCCCAGCGATAGCACGCACCTCGGGCACCTTACCCCTCATGAAATTCGCCAGCCTGGTGCAGCGCACCTTGCAACTTCTCCCTGGCTTGGTTGGCTCCATACCCAGTCCGGGCATTGCGCTGGCAGAGCGCGCACAACATGTGCAGACGGCAACCACCATCGGTATCGTCGTGGGTTCCCTGTTCGCAGTGTTCAACATGATCACCGAGGGTATGTTTTTGCTGGGCCTGGTTGAAATGGCCGCCGTCCTGTTTTTGGTGGTTCCGGCGGCGGCCATCAGCCGAAGGCCCGGCTCGGTGCAATCGGCCGAGACGCTGTTGCTGCTGGCAGCTCTCTTGATTTTTGGCGCACTGATTGTGTTTGGCGGTGTCGAGGGCACTGGCTTGCTATGGGTGTCCACCGTGCCATTCCTCGCGTTTTTCCTGAAAGGTCAGCGCGTCGGGTGGGCCTACAGTCTGGCTTTTATGGCTCTGTCAGCCACCTATCTCACGGTCCTGGCACCGATCGTGCCGTTTGCACACCCGTATTCGCCCGTGGTAACGCTGCACTTTCTGCTGTCACTGGGGTTTTACACGCTGGTTGCGGCTTCGTTCAACCATGTGCGCAGTCGCTTTGAAACACAGCTTCAACTGGGCAAAGAGCAGGCCGAGGCCGCCCACATCGCCAAATCACGCTTTTTGGCAGCGGCTAGCCATGACTTGCGCCAACCCGCCCACGCGCTGGGGATGTTTGTGGCCCGACTGAGTCAGCTCCCCAACAACCCGGCCACCCGGGAACTGGTGGTGGGTGTCGATGCGTCGGTGCGGGCCCTGCAAGACATGCTGGATGCCTTTTTTGACTACTCACGGCTGGACGCCAAGACCATGCAGGTGAGTGTGCGCGAATTCCCGATCCAGCAGGTCTTCGATCAGCTCCATCACAGCTTTGCCGGCACCGCTGCGAGCAAGGGCTTGCGGCTGCGGATGCGACCCTCAGCACTCTGGGTCCAGAGTGATCCGGTTTTGCTGCACAGGATCCTGCTCAACCTGGTGAGCAATGCCATGCAGCACACTCGACAGGGCAGCATTTTGGTAGCCTGCCGCCCCTCAAGAGAGCACGACAGCCTGCGCATCGAAGTTCGGGATAGCGGCACCGGCATCGCACCCGAGTACCATGAAAAGGTGTTTGAAGAGTTTTTTCAGGTGGGAAACCAGGAGCGCGACCGTAGTAAGGGGCTCGGGCTGGGACTGAGCATCGTTGAGCGTTCTTGCCGGCTGCTGAATCACCCGCTGGACATGCAGTCCGAACTGGGTTGCGGAACCCGCTTCACGCTCACTGTCCCAAGGGCACAGCCAGCACTTCATCAGCTTGTTGCCGACCCCGGCCATCCTCAACCTGCGAGTGAACTGGATGGACTCCATGTTTTGGTCATCGAGGACGATGCTCTCGGGGGTGAGGCCCTGCAGGGCTTGCTGCAAACCTGGGGCTGTCGTGTTTCGGTGACAGACCGGGCGCAAGCCGCTTGCACTTTGACCAAGCATGCGCCGCCGGATGTCATCCTGAGTGACTACCGCCTGCGCGGAGAACACAGCGGGATCGATGCCATCCAGATGCTACGTCACCTGCATGGAAAACACATACCGGCCTGTGTCATCAGCGGCGACACCGATGTTCAGGTGCGCACACAAACGCTGGATGCTGGTCTGGTGCTGCTGCAAAAGCCGGTGCGCCCCGCCAAATTGCGCAGCGTGCTGCGCCATGCAACCCAAGAGCAGCTCCAGCACAGGTCGGGGCCTGCCTCACCATTCGCTTCTGAATGAAGATGTAGGCCAACTTGATCAACTCAGGGACATCTGCCAGCCCTTGAAAGGGCACTAAATGCCCTTATCATTAGCACTCGCAGGAGTTGAGTGCTAACACCTCTCCTCGGATTGATGGGCAGGGCCAAGCTGGTTTGGCACTGCCTCGGCTTTCAAACTTTGTTTCAACCCTCTAGGAGATCTCATGAAACTTCGTCCTCTCGCCGATCGCGTGATCGTCAAACGTGTCGAAAACGAAACCCGCACGGCCTCTGGCATCGTCATTCCTGACAGCGCCGCTGAAAAGCCTGATCAAGGCGAAGTGCTGGCTGTGGGCCCTGGCAAGCGCAACGACAAAGGCGAACTGTCTGCACTGACCGTGAAGGTCGGTGATCGCGTTCTGTTTGGCAAGTACAGCGGCCAGACCGTCAAGGTCGATGGCGATGAACTCCTCGTGATGAAAGAGGACGATTTGTTTGCAGTCGTCGAGAAGTAATTAATTAACTGAATACGGAGAAATACACATGGCAGCAAAAGACGTAGTTTTCGGCGGCGAAGCCCGCGCACGCATGGTCGAGGGTGTGAACATCCTGGCCAACGCAGTGAAGGTGACCCTGGGCCCCAAGGGCCGTAACGTGGTTCTGGAGCGCTCTTTCGGCGCTCCTACCGTGACCAAGGACGGTGTGTCCGTGGCCAAGGAAGTCGAACTGAAAGACAAGCTGCAGAACATGGGCGCCCAGATGGTCAAGGAAGTGGCTTCCAAGACCTCCGATATCGCTGGCGACGGCACCACCACTGCAACCGTGCTGGCCCAGGCCATCGTTCGCGAAGGCATGAAGTACGTGGCTGCAGGCATGAACCCCATGGACCTGAAGCGCGGTATCGACAAGGCTGTGGCAGCCTTGGTTGCCGAGCTCAAGAAGGCCTCCAAGCCCACCACCACCTCCAAGGAAATCGCTCAGGTTGGCTCCATCTCTGCCAACAGCGACGAAACCATCGGCAAGCTGATCGCTGACGCCATGGACAAGGTTGGCAAAGAAGGCGTGATCACCGTGGAAGACGGCAAGTCGCTGGACAGCGAACTCGACGTCGTCGAAGGTATGCAGTTCGACCGTGGCTACCTGTCGCCCTACTTCATCAACAATCCCGAAAAGCAGGCCGCTCTGCTGGACAACCCCTTCGTTCTGCTGTTTGACAAGAAGATCAGCAACATCCGTGATCTGCTGCCCACGCTGGAGCAAGTTGCCAAGGCTGGCCGCCCCCTGTTGATCATTGCCGAAGAAGTCGAGGGTGAAGCCCTGGCCACTTTGGTGGTCAACACCATTCGCGGCATCCTGAAAGTAGTGGCTGTGAAGGCCCCTGGCTTCGGCGACCGTCGCAAAGCCATGCTGGAAGACATCGCCATCCTGACCGGCGGCAAGGTGATCGCAGAAGAAGTCGGCCTGAGCCTGGAAAAAGTGACCCTGGCCGACCTGGGTCAAGCCAAGCGCATCGAAGTGGGCAAGGAAAACACCATCATCATCGACGGAGCAGGTGCTGCTGCCGACATCGAAGCCCGCGTCAAGCAAGTGCGTGTGCAGATCGAAGAAGCTACCAGCGACTACGACCGTGAAAAGCTGCAAGAGCGCGTGGCCAAGCTGGCTGGCGGTGTTGCCGTGATCAAGGTCGGTGCTGCCACCGAAGTCGAAATGAAGGAAAAGAAGGCACGCGTGGAAGACGCCCTGCACGCCACCCGCGCTGCCGTGGAAGAAGGCATTGTGGCTGGCGGCGGCGTGGCACTGCTGCGCGCCAAGCAATCTGCTGGCGCCATCAAGGGTGACAACGCCGACCAGGACGCCGGTATCAAGCTGGTGCTCAAGGCCATCGAAGCGCCCTTGCGCGAAATCGTGCACAACGCCGGTGGCGAAGCCTCTGTGGTGGTCAACGCCGTGTTGAGCGGCAGCGGCAACCACGGCTTCAATGCCGCCAACGACACCTATGGCGACATGATCGAAATGGGTATTCTGGACCCCACCAAGGTGACCCGCACCGCGCTGCAAAACGCAGCATCTGTGGCCTCCCTGATGCTGACCACTGAAGCCATGATTGCCGAAGCCCCCAAGGATGACGCAGCCGGCGGCATGCCTGGCGGCATGGGCGGCGGTATGGGTGGCATGGGCGGTATGGGCGACATGGGCATGTAAATCCCGGTCCCCAACTGCGCGGTGCCGACAGGCGCTGCGCAGTGGCAAGCCTCAACAAAAAACCCCGTCAGGCGCAGTGCCTACGGGGTTTTTTGTTGCGCTCACGACAAGGCAAGCGCCAAGGATGGATCAGAGGCCCAACGCAGCCAGTTCTTGCTTCAGTTGTTCTGGCGACTGAAAGTGAATTGCGTGCCAGCCCTGCGCACGCGCGGCATCGATATTGGCCTTGAGGTCATCCACAAACACCGTGCGTTCGGGCGCCAGGCTGTAGCGGTCTTGCAGCAGCTGGTAAATCGCCGGTTCAGGCTTGATGTGGCTGACATCGCCTGAAAAAATGCCACCGTCAAAGTCTTCAATGAAGTCGTGCAAGTCTTCCAGAATACGCGCGTAGGGTGCCGGCATGTTGGACAGGAAGTACAGGCGCACATCCTGCTGCGACTCACGACGTTGCACCAACCCCTTGAGCAAATCAATCGTGCCCTGCATGGGTTCCAGACGCTGGGCAATGCCAGACACCAAACCATGCAAGTCATCGTGGGGCAAAGCCAGGCGCTCCGCAGTACGGGCCACCACATGGTCCTGCTCGGAGGTGCCACGGTCAAAGGCCTGCCAGTCTTCGTGGTGAAAAATAGCCTGCGCCAATGCGGGCGCGTTGCCGGCCGCATCCACCCACTCGGGGAATCGGGTGCGCAGCAGATCGGCGGGCTGCCAGGTAAACAGCACCGCACCAAAGTCAAAGACGATATTCATGATGTACTCCTCAAGCGCGCAGTCGGGCCAGGAGCCCGGCCGTTGAACCGTCCAGCCCCTGCGCGTCGCCGCTGTTCAAACGGGCTTCCACGTCTTTGGCCAGCACCTTACCGAGTTCCACGCCCCATTGGTCAAAACTGTTGATGCCCCACAGCGAACCGCTCACGAACACGCGATGCTCTTGGAGCGCGATCAGTGCCCCCAAGCTGGCAGGCGTCAAATCATCCAGCAGCAGGAAGGTGCTGGGGCGGTTGCCCGTGAAATGGCGATGACCACCCGCGTCACTCTTGCCCACCATCAAGGCCTGGGCCTGAGCCAGTACGTTGGCCAACAACAAAGTGTGGTGTCCCTCCAGCTCATGCCGCGCTTTCTTGACCGCGACAAATTCCATCGGTACCACGTCGGTTCCCTGGTGCAGCATCTGAAAGTAGGCATGTTGGCCATTCGTCCCTGGCTCGCCCCAGAGCACAGGTGAAGTCTCAAAGGGCAAAGCTTGGCCTTTCGCATCCACGCGTTTGCCGTTGCTTTCCATTTCCAGCTGCTGCAAATAGGCAGGCACCCTACGCAAGGCGCTGTGATACGGGGCAATGCTGCGGCTGGTAAAGCCATGGAAGTTGCGGTACCAGACATCTAGCAGGCCCAGTCGGACTGGCAGGTTGTGAGCCAAAGGCGCGGTACGAAAATGCTCGTCCATGTCGTGCGCACCTGCCAGGAATTCGCGAAAGCCCTGGGCACCAATCGCGATGGCCAATGGCAGTCCGATGGCCGACCACATGGAGTAGCGACCGCCCACCCAGTCCCAGAAACCAAAGGTCGTGTCGATGCCAAAGGCCTTGGCAGCCGAGACATTGGTGGTCAGGGCCGCAAAGTGACGGCTGATGTCCGTGCCTCCCTGCGCTTCAAACCAGCGCTTGGCGGACTGCGCATTAGTCATGGTCTCGATCGTGGTGAAGGTCTTGCTCGCCACCAGGAACAAGGTGTTTTCCGCCTTGAGCTTTTTCAGCGTGGCAGCAAGCTCGTGCCCATCCACATTGGAAACAAAGTGAAAGCGCTTGCCCGGCATTACAAAGGCGTCCAGCGCCAGCACAGCCATCTGGGGCCCCAAATCGGAACCGCCAATGCCGATGTTGACGATATCGGTGATTGCCGCGTCGCCACGCACCTTTTCAGCGTAAGCCAGCATGGCGTCCAAGGTATCGTGTACCAGAGCCAATTCGGCTGCGACATTGGGAGACGCGCCGGTGGCAGGGCGACGCAGCAACCAATGCATCACGGCACGTTGCTCGGTGTTGTTGATGGCCTCACCGGCAAACATGGCCTCCCGGTGTGCGGCCAATCCGCTTTGCGAGGCCAGGTGCAGCAGCACCTGCTCGACCTGGGCATCGATCAGGTTCTTGGACAGATCGGCGAAGACATGAGGTGCGCTCTGGCTGAAATGTTCGAACCGGCCAGTATCCTGGGCAAAAGCCGAGCGCAAGTCAAAACTGCGGCCATGGGTGTCGAAGGCTTGCTGGAGCTCACCCCAGGCAGCAGTTTGGTCACAACGGGTACGTGTCATGGCAAATAGGCAAGTGGAATAAAGTGAAAATCAGGCCGCCAGCATCAACTGTTCGAGCTTGACGGCGTCTACGCAGAAGGCACGTATGCCTTCTGCCAGCTTTTCTGTGGCCATGGCGTCCTGGTTCAAGGCAAAACGGAAACTGGCTTCATCAAAGTTCACCGCTTCCAGATCCAGACTCTGGGCTTGACCTGCGCTGAGCGAAGCTTGTAGAGGTTCGTCAGATGCAGCCAACTGCGCCAGCAATTCAGGGCTGATGGTCAGCAGGTCACAGCCGGCCAAGGCAGTGATTTGCCCCGCGTTGCGAAAGCTGGCGCCCATGACCTCGGTGGCAATGCCAAACTTCTTGTAATAGTTGAAGATCTGGCGCACAGACTTGACGCCAGGGTCATTCGCCCCAGTGTTGTCGGCCTCGACCCATGCAGCTCCGGCGGTTTTTTTGTACCAGTCGTAGATCCGGCCGACAAAGGGCGAGATCAGCTGGACCTTGGCCTGTCCGCAAGCGACGGCCTGACAGAAAGAAAACAGCAGCGTGAGGTTGGTATGGATGCCACGTTGCTCAAGACGGGCAGCGGCTTGGATACCCTCCCACGTCGCAGCGACCTTGATCAAGACCCGGTCGGGCGAGATGCCCTGCGCCTGGTAGAGCTCAATCAGCCGTTCGCCACGGGTGAAGGTGGCATTGGCATCAAAGCTCAGTCGTGCATCCACTTCGGTCGACACACGTCCTGGAATGGTTTTCAGGATTTCGCAGCCAAAACGGACCAGCAAATGGTCCATGACTTCATCCAGCGGACGACCCCGGTGCTCGGCCACCGTAGCGGCCAGCAAGGGCTGGTACTCGGCCTTCTGCACGGCCTTGAGAATCAGGGACGGATTGGTTGTGGCGTCCTGTGGCTGAAATTGCGCCAATTGTTTGAAGTCGCCGGTATCGGCCACGACGGTGGTGTGCTGCTTGAGGGCGTCGAGTTGGTTCATGGTGTACACATCAAAAGTTGAAAAATCATCGACCGGCTCACTTCTTGTGGGAAGGGAATTGAATTATCCGTGAAACAAAGTTACATTACAAACTTCTTTTTATGTAACTCGATATTTTTATGTCCTTCGACCTCGTTCTGTTTGGTGGCACTGGTGATTTGGCATGGCGCAAGTTGATGCCCGCTCTGTTTCAAGCATTCCGTCATGGCACTTTGCCTGAAGGTGGCCGCATCATTGGTGTGGGCCGGGACGACCTGAGCGCCGAGCAGTACCGGGCCCAAATTCATCATCGTTTTGCCTCGGTAGATTTGGACAAGCGCCCCTCTGACGAAGAATTCGCGCGCTTTGCGGGCCTGCTGGACTTCGTACGCATGGACCTGTCGCAAGCAGAGGCCTATGA
>JBEEJZ010000097.1:0-19814 GCA_041168905.1 Pseudomonadota bacterium
GACGGGGCCGCCCAAAACCACGGTCGCCGGATTCAAAACACTGATCAGGGAAGCAATTCCACGTCCCATCCACCAGGCCCACTCGGCCACCGTCCTCAGTGCTGCCGGTTTTTGGACACTCAATTCGTCCAGGAAATCCTGGAGGGTTTCACTGCTGCCGCCGTGGTGTCGATTCAACGATAGCACCGCGTTGCGTCCGACGTAGCTCTCAAATGAGCCCTGAACAGGCGTATTTGTTTCAAAGCCGTGCTCACCAAGGTGGATATGACCAATCTCACCAGCGAAGCCGTTGTGTCCACGCATCAAGCGCCCCATAGTGACCAAGCCACCACCGACACCGGCATCCATGTACACAAACAATGCGTTGTCGGTAGGGTACTTGACCCTTCGGTAGACCTCGGCCGCCGCAAACGCATTGGCATCATTCTCAAGACTGATCTCGCCAGCCCACTTCAACTTTTCTTTAAGCAGGGCTTGAATCGGCACATCATGCCAGCCCAATACCGGCGCACGCATGATGGTGCCCTTGTCATGATCCACCAAACCAGGGGCAACAATGCAGATCCCGCTCACGGGTTGCGCCGATGGAAGAGACCTCATCACTCGGGCAATCAGGGCGGCTAAGGCACTGACCGCCTGTTCCACATCGGACGACGGGCCGTCAAAGTCCACAGTTTTTGAGACGACTGGGATGCCAGTAAGTCCAACTGCGACAACGGACAAATGGTCAATCCCGATATCTGCACCGATGATGGCCGAATGGTGAGGGTTGAGCTGAACACTTTGCCCTGGTCTGCCTGTCCTGCCACCCGGCGTGTAACCGCTGACCTCCGTCTCAAACACCATGCCCTGTTCTATCAACCCTGCAATCAAATTACCCACCGTTGAGCGCATCAGCCCTAACTCACGACCTAAATCAGCGCGTGTGGACATTCCCAACCGGTAAAGCGCCGCCAATAAGCGTACTTCGTTGATATGCCTGACGGCACTGGGCATAGACATGAGGTGGACAACCGTGGGTGAATGCGGGATGGACGAATCAAAACAGGAACTCTGCTGGATCTGATCTTATGCCATAGGTCACGGAAACCACCACCGATAGGAGCATCTCGGCTACATCAAACGTTCTCCACCCACCGTACCCCGATGGCTGCAGCTCCGATGAGACCCGAGTCCGTACCCAATTGAGCCCTCACAATTGGCACCTCCCTGAACGCAGGCAAGGCGTGTTCGCGCACGTACCCTTGCATCCCCAATTCCAGCTGCTCAAAACCATGGGAAACACCACCTCCCACCACCACGGACTCAGGACTGTAAAGGTGCAGCAGATTCACAATGCCGATACCCAGTAATCGGGCCTGGCGCGCCACGATATCGATGGACAACTGGTCTCCCGCCAGAGCTGCCTCAAATACCTCCTTGGCACCCACAGCATCGCCCCAACGAGATAGCAAACTTGCCGGCGACCGCTTGGCTTGCTCCCGAGCGTATTTGCCAAGCGCCGTTCCAGAAGCTTGAGCTTCCCAGCACCCCTGGTTGCCGCAAGTACAAAACTCACCATCAGGCAAGATGGTCATGTGGCCGATATGGCCAGCCAGCTGCCTTCGGCCATGAAGCACCCTGCCATCTGAAATCACTCCTCCACCGATGCCGGTGCTGACAGTGACATAGACAAAGTCGGAATATCCACGCCCGGCACCGAACTTCCATTCACCTATAGCGGCAGCGACACCGTCGTTGGTGAGCGAGACAGGTTTGCCCAGGGCCTGGCTGACCCAATCGCGGATCGGGACGTTGATCCAGCCGGGAAGCGTGGGAATATCGAGTATCACGCCGGCCAAGGAGTCCAAGGGACCCGGCGCACTGATACCGATGGCCGGGATGACAGCCATGTCGGCACCTGCACTGACCTGAGCGATCAATTTCAGGATTTGCTGCACAACGGCTTGTGGCCCACCCGTTTTGTCCGTCTTTTCTGCAGCCCGAGCCAGCAGGCGGCCGGAGGCATCAACCAAGGCGGCACGCACCTGTGTACCGCCGAGGTCGACCCCGATCGAGAGCGCAGGTTCAGGTAAACGTGCCATATCGTTCATAGCGCAGCTAGCCATTGCATGCGTTCAGCCAGGTTCGGGTCACCATAGGCCAGCGAGCCCAGAACCACTGCATCCGCGCCGGCCTTACGCAAAAGCGGCACAGTCTCATGACGAATACCTCCATCGGCGACCAGCACCGAACGTTTGCCCGTCTTGGCATGGGATCGGTTGATCATCCCGCGCACTTCGGTCAGACGATGAAGCGCTTCTTCATGCAGGCCTTTGCCCTTGACGCCGATGGCGGTACCCAGCAAGGTGACGAAAGGCACGTCGTCCACATAAGGCGCGAGGGTGGCCACGGGCGTCTCAACCCGAAGTACCAAGCCCGGAATGACGCCGTGGCGGCGGATACGCTCGAGCGCGTCTGTGGCCACGCTGGGGCACTCGATGTGCGCGCTGATCAGGTCGGCACCCGCCTCGGCAAACTGGTCGATCTGAGACGCCAGGATCGAGTCCTCCACCATCAGATGCACGTGGATCGGCTTGTCGCTGTATTTGCGGATGCGATCCACCAAGTCCACGAAAAACAGGAACGAGGGGGCGAAATGGCCATCCGCCACATCAATGTGCAACATGTCGGCATGGGGTGCCACCCGGTCCAGGTCGCGGCCTATGTTCAACAAGTCAGAGGACCAGACAGAAAACTCGGCAATCGGTCGTTGCGTGGGAAGTTGGTCCAACCAACCGGGGGCTGCTTTAGGCATGGGGAATTCCTTTTAAAAATTGCTGTATCGCTTGGTGCATGTCTTGAAGATACTGGTTTCGGCTGACTGATTTCGGCGTAATTTCCACGAAGTGCGCATTGGGAATGAGGTCGGCCAACTCTTTTGCCAGCGCCAGTGGATGAATCACATCATCCTGGTGACCAATAACCAGGCAAGGAAGCTGCAGTTTGGCGAGATCGGCAGGGCTGACCGCCGGGCCATCCACCGAGATACGGCGTAACAGGGCCGAGGTCGTCGCCTGTGGTTTGCGATCAAAAAAACCGGTCAGCGTGGCCAGGTTGTCGGGTGAGGCCTCGCGTAGATACCTCGCCGTGCAGCTGGCCAGAAACTGTTGCTTGGCGTCGGAGGACGGGCGTTGCTCCATCAGTTGACCCACCTCCAGGTTGGGGCGCATGTTGTCGGGGCTCCGCTCACAGACCCAGGCCGGCCGGGCAAGAATCAGGGCACGCACCCGATCAGGCCGCTGAACTGCCAGTTGCAGCGAGATGGCGGCTCCCATGGAAATGCCCCCAAGCACCGCCTGATCAATGCCCTGGTGATCCATCAGCCCGAGCACATCGCTGGCAAAGGTATTGATGGAAATGGCATCAGGGTCACCCAGCTCAGATTCTCCGTGACCCCGGCATTCCAGGGTCAGCATGCGCCATCCTGTGCCAGGAGGGAAAGCTTCGGTGGTTTGCCCCGCGGCACCACACAGACCATGCTGAAATACGATTGCTGGACCAACTCTTTCAGACTCCACATAGCTCAGGCGTGCGGCGTCGATTTCAAAAGTCTCGCGCTTGGGCGGCATGGGGGTCATGTTCACGCTGGCGTCTCTTCAATCTGGATACCCAGCTTGCCACAGGTTTCACGCAAAAATGCAGACACACCCGCAGCTTCACTGGCCGGCAGACCATGGGCGACCAGTGATCCCGAAAACCCATTGGCCTTGAGCTGACTCAGGTAGTGCGGATAGTCCAGAACGCCTTGGCCAGCGGTGGCAAATCTTCCATCGGCGTAGCGGTCTTTGGCATGGCCCATGATGATGCGGTCGGCCAACAGCGCAATGGCACTGGTCACGGTGTCACGTTGCTCCGCCAGAGTCGCTACCTCAAACAGGTTGGCCGGGTCAAGAATGATCTTGATGCGGTCACTTTGCAGGGTGTCGATGAGCTTGCGCGCCTTGGCTGCCGAGTTGACGACGTTGGCCAATTCGGGCTCGATGCCCAGATACACCTCGTGTTTCTCGGCAATGTCGATGGCGGTTTGCATGGCCTGCAGCAAGTCGGCCCAAGCCTCAGGGCTGTTGTTGTCCGGGTGCTCTTTCCATTGATCCTGTGCATCCCGCGTCCCCGTACACAGAGTAATCAGATTCGTCCCCATGTTCCTGCAAGCGGCAGCCAGCACTTCCAGGCGCGCATGTCCGTCCTTGCGCACGGCCACATCGGGATGAATCATGTTGTAGGTACCGGAGACGGCAGCCAAAGCCAGGCCATGGGCCTTGGAGGCCAGGACAATTTCGTCCAAGGCCTGGCTAGAGATCTCCAGTGGCATGGACGACAGGCCCGAACAGGCCAGGTTGTATTGAACCTCGCGAAAACCGGCCTCACGAACCTGAAGGAAGACCTCTGCCGGACGGCTGCCGGGGAAGGTCTTTGCAAATATGCCCAGCCGCATCAAATACCCCCGGTAATGTCGGACAAGGCTACAGGTTTTCCGGTCTCGGCACTGCGGGCAATGGCGGCCATGGCCTTTACCGACTCCAGACCGTCGTCAACGTTGGCGCCTGTCATGGGCTTGCCGTGCAGGATGACATCGGCAAATGCCTCCAGCTGGCGACGATAGAAGTGACCATCCGCGCCCAGGGGCCGGTGCGTGGTGCCATCCTTTTCATGGAAGATGTCAACGTCGCTGCTCTTGTAGTACCAGGGGTTGTAGGTTTTACCCAGAATACTGCCGTTTTCGCCATAAATCTGAAAACCTTCGTGCCAATCCATGCGCACCGCAACGGTCAGGTCCATATGGCCTAGCGTTCCGTTGGCGAATTCGGTTTCCACAAACCAGCAGCGGGCACCAAAGCGCTCGGACAGACGCGCATTAACGGACACGATGTCGCCGGCAAAGTAGCGCGCGGTATCCACCAGGTGGCAGCCATGTGCCAGCATCAGGTAGCGGCGCATATCCGCCTTGGGGTCTTGGGCAGGTTTGCGCTTGGCAGCGCTACTCACCATCAAGGGCTGCACGGCATCGGTCATGGTGTAGCGATGGGTGGAATCGCAGTACCAGACTTTCAAGGCGAGCATTTGCCCCATGTCGTTCTGGATAAACCGTTTTGCCGCCTGCAGGCCCTCGTCAAAACGCTTCATGTGCCCGACCTGCAAAATTTTTCCGGAGCGTTTGACGGCTTCCTTTAACTCCAGCACCTCTTCCACGGTGATGCCCAGGGGCTTCTCACACAGGACGTGCTTGCCGGCTTGCAGGGCCTTGATGGATGCTGGTACATGAAAGGGGTCCGAGGTGGCGATGATGACGGCCTCCAGCCTGTCATCGGCCAGCATGGCGTCGTAGTCGGAATAGCTCTGTTCTGGCGCATGGGTCCATTCCATGCGCTCGCGCAGGTCGTCTGCCACATCGCAGATGGCGTACAAATCGGCATTGCGGGCCTTGGTGCAGCTTTCAAAATGGGCAGCCTGAGCAATCGGCCCACAGCCTAAAACGCCCACGCGCAGGCGCTGGTCTTGTTTCTTGGTCACGAGAATGTTCCCTGGGTTAATGATGAGGTAATTAGTTGAAAGCGTTGCCGCTTTCGGCGTCAAAAACAGACGCCTTGTCGAAATCGATCTCAAGGTGGGTTTTTACACCGGCGCTGATCGATGTGGTGGCGGGTAAACGCGCCATGACTTCGTGCTTGCCGATGCGAATGGCGGCATAAATGTCCGGCCCCGTGGGTTCGAGCACTTCGACGCCCACCTCCACCCGGACTCCACCCGGGCTTGCGAGGTCTGCCTGGGTGAACCATTCAGGGCGCAGCCCAAGCAATACCTTTTGGCCCACCTGGGGCTTGGCATTGGAATTCCTGGCGTGCAGTGGCAGGGGCAGCTCAATCGTGGTGCCATCGATCTGAAGGCGCTCCGGGCTGACCATCACGGCCGGTACCAGGTTCATAGAGGGCGAGCCCATGAATGTGGCCACAAAAATATTGTTGGGCCGGTCATAGATGTCTGCCGGTGTGCCAAATTGCTGCACCCGGCCATCCTTCATCACCGCGATGCGGGAGGCCATAGTCATGGCCTCCACCTGGTCATGCGTGACATAGACCGTGGTTTTTTTCACGCGCTGGTGTAGCCGTTTGATTTCAGTGCGCATATCCACGCGCAACTTTGCATCCAGGTTCGACAAAGGCTCATCAAAGAGAAAAACCTTGGGGTCGCGCACCAGGGCTCGCCCCATGGCCACACGCTGTCGCTGGCCCCCTGAGAGTTGTTGGGGCTTGCGGTCCAGCAAGTGGCCAATTTGCAGCAGATCCGAGACCTGTTTGACCTTGGCCTCCTGTTCTTCTGCGCTTTGCCCGCGCATCTTGAGCGGAAAGGCCATGTTCTTTCCCACCGTCATGGATGGATACAGCGCGTAGGACTGAAACACCATGGCGATGTCGCGCTCCTTGGGCTCCAGGTGCTCAATGGATCGATCGTCGATGCAAATCGCACCTGTGCTCAGGGGTTCGAGGCCGGCGATGATGCTCAGCAGTGTGCTTTTGCCACAGCCAGACGGGCCCACTAGCACCAGAAACTCGCCATCGTCAATTTCCAGATTGATGTCACTCAGAATCCGGGTGTTGCCATAGCTCTTGTTGACGTTCTTGATTTCCAGGGATGCCATATCAACCTTTCACGGCGCCAGCCATGAGGCCTCGCACAAAATATTTGCCTGCCAAAACGTACACCACCATGGTTGGAAGTGCTGCAATCATTGCGGCCGCCATATCCACGTTGTAGGCCTTGGTGCCGGTGGATGTATTGACCAGGTTATTCAACGCCACGGTGAGTGGCCGCGTCTCGGCCCCCGCAAACGAGGCACCAAACAGGAAGTCATTCCAGATGGAGGTGAATTGCCAGATCACCGAGACCACCGCAATCGGTGCCGAAATGGGGATGATGATCAGGCGGAAGATGGACCAGAAGTCTGCACCGTCAATACGAGCGGCTTTGACAATCTCATCGGGAATGGTTATGTAGAAATTTCTGAAAAACAGCGTGGTGAACACGATCCCGTACAGCACGTGGACGCTGACCAGACCTGTCATGGAACCAGCCAGACCCAGAAAGCCCAGAACACGTGCAATGGGAAGCAGCACGATCTGGAATGGAATGAAGCAGCCAAACAGAAACATTGCAAACACAATGTTGTCGTGCTTGAAGCGCCACTTGGTCAAGGCATACCCGTTGACGGCACCCAATGCCACCGACAGGGTGACACTGAAAAGGCACAGCAAAATGGAGTTCAAAAAGTAAGGCTTGAGTCCGCTGCAATTCACTGCGATACAGGCCTCAGACCAAGCGATATTCCACGCCTCCAGGCTTGGGTCCTGTGGAATGGTCAGGATATTGCTGCTGGTAAAAGGCGCCAGCCCGATGATCTCGGGCATGGTTTTCAGGGACGTGAACACCATCGCCACCAGGGGCAACAAAAACGCAGCCGCTGCGACGAGCAATACCAGGTACAGAGCCGTTCGCCCTATCCACTTTCGGCCTGTATGAGTGCGCCTTGACGCGTGCTTATCGTGGTTCACTTTTCAGCTCCGAATAAAGATAAGGAACGATCACCGCCGCAAGCGTTATGAGCATGGTGACCGCGCTGGCGGAGCCCAATGCCATTTCGTTGCGCGAGAACGTGTAGCCGTACATGAAGGTCGAGGGCAGCTCGGTGGAGTAGCCGGGGCCTCCCCGGGTCAGGGCAACGACCAGGTCATACGATTTGATTGACAGGTGGGCTTGCACCACCAAAGCGGTGAGCATGGCGGGCCTGAGCGCCGGAACCACGACGTATCGGTAAGTCTGAAAGGAGCCCGCACCGTCAATTTTTGCGGCCGAGATCACCTCTGAATTGATGCCACGCAGCGCTGCAAGGAACAGTGCCATGACAAAGCCGGCAGCCTGCCACACACCCGCAATCACGACGCAGTAGATGGCCATTTTGTCGTTCTTGATCCAATCAAAGCGAAAGTCCGCAAAACCCCAGCTCTGCACGACTTTTTCCAGACCCAGATCCGGGGCCATCAGCCATTGCCATGCCACGCCGGTCACAATGAACGAAATCGACATGGGGTACAGGTAGACCGAGCGCAAAAAGCCCTCTGCGCGGACTTTCTGGTCCAGGAAGATGGCCAGAGCCAAACCAATCACCGTGGTGGCACCGATGTACAGGCTGGAGAAGATTCCGAAGTTCTTGACCGCCACTATCCAGCGCGGCGTGTTCCACAGGCGCTCGTACTGCAGCAAGCCCACAAAGTTATTCAGGTTGGGAAGCATCTTGGAGCCTGTAAAGGACAGGAGCACCGTGAAGATGATGAATCCGTAGACACCCACCAGGATGAGGAAGAAGCTCGGGGCCAATGCCATTTGCGACATATGCCTGTTTAGCCATCTGCGAAGTGGTGACATTTTTTTCTCAGTTCAGAGGCGCAGCCCTTGTCAGGCTGCGCCTCGATTGCACTAACTACGCTGGCTTACTTGGCTGCCGCCACGGCTTGCGTCAACTCCTCTACAGCCTGCTTGGAGCTCATGTCAGAGTTGAAATGCTTGGTGATGACGTCCAGGTAGGCGCGCTGAATTGCTGCCGGCTGACCATGACCGTGAGCCAGCGAACCATAGACATGGCCCGCTGCCGATGCCGTCTTCAGGTCCGCCATGGATTTTTGGCCGCACTCATCAAATTTGGCGCCACTCACATCCGTCCGTGCCGGAATGGAGCCCTTAGCCAGGTTGAAGGTTTCCTGGAATACCGGATTCATCACGGAAGACGCCATGGCCAACTGTGCCGGGCGACGATCATTGGACACTTTGAACATTGCAAAGAAGTCAGTGTTGAACAAGAAGGACCCTTGCGTCTGGGGTGCCACCGAGCAAAGGATTTCTTTTCCGGGCGTCAGCTTGGCGGCAATCACCTCACCCTTTGCCCAGTCGCCCATCAGTTGCATGGCAGCCTCACCCTTGATCACCATACCGGTGGCCAGGTTCCAGTCACGGCCGGCAAAGTTGCGATCGACATAGCCACGGGTCTTGCGCATCTGGTCGAAGACCTTGACCATGGTGTCAGACTTCAATGAAGCCGGATCAGCCTGAATCACTGCCTTCTGATAGAAGTCCGGGCCGCCCATGCCCAGGACCATGCCTTCCCAGATGGTGGCTTCTTGCCAGGGCTGTCCACCCATGGCCAGAGGCGTGATGCCCTTGGCTTTGAGTTTGTCGGCAATGGCATTGAATTCAGCCCAGGTCTTGGGAGGCGTCAGGCCGTTGTCCTTGAAAATTTTGGCGTTCATCCACAGCCAGTGCGGGCGGTGGATATTCACGGGTGCAGCAACCCACTTGCCGTTTTGCTTGCCAAATCGCTGAATGCCGGCGGGCACCACCTTGTCCCAACCCTCTTTGTTGGCGACTTCATTCAGGTCCGTCAGAAAGCCCTCATTGCTCCAGTCCGTCACCGCCATACCCAGCAGTTGGGCTGCGGTGGGTGGGTTTCCTGCCACAGCACGTGCGCGCAGCGCCGTCATCGCGGCTTCTCCACCGCCACCGGCCACCGCCATGTCAACCCACTTGATACCTTTGGACTCCAGATCCTTTTTCAGAACGCCGACAGCAGCGCCTTCACCACCACTGGTCCACCAGTGCATCACCTCCACGCTCTGGCTTTGTGCACTCGCCATTTGCATGAACACCAAACTTGCCGCTGCAGCAGCAGTCTTTAACAAACGCATACTCATTTCTGATCTCCTGATTCGATTGGATGGATTGCAGTCAAACCGGTGCACACACCATTTGTTTGTTTGCAATACAAATGTATCTGGCCAGATGAGAAGCCGGCATTGGTGTTTTCCCTAGGTATGGCAGTAAAGCCTTAGCAACGCTGACATCCGTCTGCGTGATGGAAAACAAAAGAAGAGATCATCGAAGTCGGGTAAAACTTGACAAAAACTGAAGCAAAGGGCCGCCAGGTTGCACGACCAAGCCCATGCCCTGCGGCAAATTTGCCTGACCAGTCGCGTGGGATGACTGGTGTGTTGTTAACCAGCTGCGCTGGCCTTGCCCCCAGCCTGCAAAAACAGGCTGGCGTCATCCAGCTGAGACAAGCCGCTTTCACAGGCGCTTGAAAATTGTTGTGCGGCCAGCGCCCCCAGCGCGGGGGCTGGAAGGCCTAGGCCGGCGCAGGTTTCCAGGGCCAGCCGGCTGTCCTTGGCCAGAAGCGTGGTGTGCGCTCGCGGCTCGAAATCGTTCTGCAGTGCACGACGCAGGCGGTCGCTGCCGATCCAGCTTTGGCCGCTGCTGGCTTCGACCACATCCAGCGTGCGGGTGGCATCCAGCCCCCACTGCTGAGCCAGTGCGATCACCTCGCAGGCACCGGCCAGGTTGATGGCAGCCAGGAGGTTGTTGATGAGCTTGGTGCGCGCAGCGTCTCCGGGTTTCTGGCTGATGACAAAGCGCTGCAGCGCCAGATCTTGCAGCAGGGCTGCCTCGGCTTCCAGCACCTGCTCGGGTGCCGCCAGCATCAGGCTCATCTGCCCCTGCTGAGCCCGCGCAGGCCCGCCGGACATGGGTGCATCTATCAGATGGAGCCCTCGGGCGACGCACTGGGCTGCGGCGCGCTCCACGTCCAGCGGGCTCAACGTGGGGCACAGAAAAATCACATCGCCTTTGCGCGCGCAGGCGTAGATACCCTGTGGGCCTGCCAGCACTGCCTCGGTTTGCGCGGCATCGACCACCGCCACCAGCACATGACGGCAGTGCGCGGCGACGTCGGCAGCGTCGGTCCCGAGTTGGGCCCCAAGCGCCCCTGCGGCCTGCATGCGCCCGGCGTCGACATCAAATACGCGCACCGGCCATCCCTGCTGGAGCAGCCGCTGCATCATGGCGAAACCCATATTGCCAATGCCGACCAGGCCCACCGGCCCCGAGGCGGATACGCGGCAAATTTCCTGGTCCTGTACCGCATGCAAGGCCACATCGGGCACCCGATCAGGCGCGATCTCAGCCAGAGGCACCAGCACAAAGGCACGCTCCCACATGCGCGGATGCGGCACAGTCAGGCTGGGCGTGTGGATGGACTGCTCGCCCCACAGCAAGATATCCAGATCGAGCGTGCGGGGCGCATTGCGGTAGGGGCGCTCGCGTCCAGCGCCCTCCTCTATCGACTGCAGCCAGGCCAGCAGCTCGGCCGCGCTCAGCGTGGTGCTGACCTGTACCACGGCGTTGATGAAATCGGGCCCGGTGGCATCAACTGGCGCAGTGCAATAAAGCGACGAGCAGCGCAGCACCCGGGTGTGCGGATCCCGCCCCAGGTCCTGTATGGCACGGCGCACCGTGAACTGGGCCTGCCCCAGGTTGGCACCCAGGGCGATGTAAGCCACGACAGGCGACAACACCTTGGGCGATCCGGTCTCAGGACTCAAACCGGACGGTCTGAGTGATCGGCCCCAGAGGATGTTCCTTCCGGCGCAGCGCCCTCACGGGCCCCGGCAGAACGCCGACGGCGACGGCGCTTTTTGGGCGCGGCCTCGGCGCCATCACCTTCAAGCACGGGGCCGGATGCGCTGGCTGCCTGGCCATCTGTCTCGGAGCCTGCGGGGGGGGCCACCTTGGCCACACGATGTACACGCGGACGTTTTTGCTGCTCGGTGCGCACCTGGTCGACCATGTCCTGCCGCAGGTTGTCGTTGGCCATGCTGAACTCTTGCCACCAGTCGGCCAGCACCACATCAATCTCGCCCACATCGGCTCGCAAACGCATGAAATCAAAAGCCGCTCTGAAGCGTGCCTGCTCCACCATGCCAAATGGTGAGCTGCCCACGCGTTTGTCAAAGCGAGGCTGCATCATCCAGATTTCACGCATGTCACCGGCCAGGCGACCACCGCCGGACACATCACCGATGCGCGCATGGAAAACTTCATCAATCGCTTCTTGCAAGGCAGGATGCGGTGGCACACGCTGTGCCACCCGCTGGGCCCAGCCGTCGCGCACATCGGCCCACAACACGCACGCCAGCAAGAAGCTGGGTGCCACCGGTTTGCCCTCGCCCACGCGACGATCGGTGTCTTTGAGGGCGGCGTTCACAAAAGGCTGTTCGGCACGCTCCACCACCACATCCAGCAAGGGATAAATGCCGCGCGCCAAGCCCAGTGCCTTGAGCTGCGCGATAGAAGCCAGCGCATGCCCTGTCTGCAGGAGCTTCAGCATTTCGTCAAACAGGCGGCTTTGCGGCACGTCGGCAAGCAACTCCTGCGACTTGACCAAGGGGGCGGCAGTTTTGGGCTCAAGCTTGAAGCCCAAAGGGCTGAGTTTGGCAGCGAAGCGCACCGCACGGATGATGCGCACGGGGTCTTCGCGGTAACGCGCTGCCGGGTCGCCAATCATGCGAATGACTCGATTTTTGACGTCCTTGAGACCGCCGTGGTAATCGACCACCACCTGGGTTTGGGGGTCGTAGTACATGGCATTGATGGTGAAGTCGCGGCGCACGGCGTCTTCTTCCTGCGGGCCCCAGACGTTGTCGCGCAGCACACGCCCGCTGCTGTCCACCGCGTGCTTCATGTTGGCCAGCTCGCTCTTGCTCGTGCGTTCATTGCCGCTGACCTGTTCTGCTGCGGCGTTGTCAAGATAGGCACGAAACGTCGAGACTTCGATCACCTCATGCTCACGCCCGCGGCCATACACCACGTGCACGATGCGAAACCGCCGACCAATAATGAAGGCACGCCGAAACAGACCTTTGACCTGCTCGGGGGTGGCGTTGGTGGCCACATCAAAGTCTTTGGGTCGCAGGCCTACCAGCAGGTCACGCACGGCGCCCCCCACCACGTAAGCCTCATAGCCGGCGTTTTGCAGGGTACGCACCACGTTGAGGGCGCGTTCGTCCACCAGATTGGGGTCGATGCGGTGCTCGGCCACCGCAATATCGACCCGTTTGCCGAATTTGTTCTTGGGGCTGCGAGAGAGGGAGCCGCTGGTTTTTCCCAGCAATTTATCGATGAATTTTTTGATCATTGGTTTTTGTTGGAACGGCCACGCTCAGGCCGTGAAGAGCTCAAGTATGCGCCAGCCGCGTTGCGTGGCGATGGCACGCAGGCGCGCGTCGGGGTTGGTCGCCACCGGATGAGTGACCTTTTCCATGAGGGGGAGGTCGTTGATCGAGTCGGTGTAGAAGGTGCTTTGCACATCCGACAGGCGCAGCTGCCGCGCCGCCAGCCAGGCTTCGACGCGGCTCACCTTACCCTCGCGAAACGATGGCGTGCCCTTGATGGCGCCGGTGATCCAGCCTTCAGCCAAAGAGCCTTCACGCTCCAGCTCGACCGCGATCAACTCTTGCACACCAAAGGCCTCGGCGATAGGACGGGTGACAAATTCGTTGGTGGCGGTCACGATCAACACCTCGTCACCAGCGTCCTTGTGCTGCTGAACCAGCGCACGTGCCGATTCGTGGATGACCGGCAAGACCACCGTTTTCATGAAATCGGCATGCGCCACCTTAGCTGCATTGGCGCCTCGACGGCGCACGGCATCGGTGGCAAAGCGCACGTATTCGTGGATGTCCAGCGTGCCCGCCTTATATTGCTCGTAAAACGTGTCGTTGCGCCGGGCAAACTCATCAGGATCCGTCCAGCCCAGCTGCGTGGTGTAGCTGCCCCAGGCGTAATCCGAGTCGATAGGCAGCAGGGTGTGGTCCAGATCAAACAGGGTCAAATTCAAGAAAACATCTCCAAAATCAAAAATGAGGTGCTGCAAGCCCCGTCATTGGTCATTCATCATCGCCTTGATCAGAGGCACGGTGATGGCGCGCTTGGACTGCAGGGCATAACCGTCCAACAAATCCAGCAGCTCCATCAGGCTGCCCAGATCACGACTGAAGCGGGTCAGCATGAAGTCCATGACCTCGTCGCTCAGGAACACACCACGCTCATCGGCCGCCTGCCGCAGCACAGCGCGACGTTCGCCTTCCGACAGCAATTGCAGGGCAAACACGTGGCCCCAGCCCATACGGGTGCGCAAATCATCTCGCAACCTGAGGTCAGCCGGCGGCAATGCACCCGCCGCCAGCACACAACGCTGATGGGTCTGCGCATTCACAAACCAGTTGAACGCGGACTGCTGTTGCTGAGCGGTGTAGAGGTGCACATCATCCATCAGCACGGCGCTCCAGCCCTCTTGATACTCATCGGCCTGCGGCATGCTTGCATTCATCCAGCCCACGCTCACACCCTGTGCACGCAAGGCCTCTTTCACAGCATGCAATAAATGTGATTTGCCGCTACCCGCAGGCCCCCAGAGATAGATAGGCACCGGTGAACGCAAGGCGTCGCCGCCCCCGCCCAACCAGAGGGTCAAGTGACTGAGCAGCGCCCCATTCGGGCCGGCAAAAAAATTACTCAAGGTGGGGCCGGTGGCCAAGCCTATGTCTAAGGCGATTTGCTTCATGCGTGAGAAAGAGGGGCTTGCGCGCAGGCGCCTACAGCCCCGTAAAAAGCGGGCTGCGGGTGTAGCCGGCCAATAGCCTGCGCATGGCCACCAGCAGCACAGCGCTGGCAGGCAAGGCAATCAGTACACCCACAAAACCGAACAACTGACCAAAGGCCAAAAGGGCAAAAATAACGGCCAGGGGATGCAAGCCGATGCGCTCGCCCACCAGGCGGGGCGTGATGAAAATACTCTCTAGAACTTGGCCGATGCCGTAAACGACGGCCACCATGAGCAGGGCCTTGACGGAAGCAAATTGCAACAGCCCTGCCAACACCGCCATGATCAGGCCCATGCCGAAACCCAGGTAAGGCACGAACATGGCCAATCCGGTAAACGCACCAATCGGCACAGCCAGCTCCAGTCCGAACAAGGCCAGACCGACGCTGTAGAAAAGCGCCATGATCAACATCACCAGAAGTTGCCCACGCAGGTATTGGCCGAGAACGGCATCGGCCTCGCCCGTGAAACTCAGATACCCAGGCCTGAAGCGGGGTGGCACGAGGCTCTGTATCCAGGCGACCAAACGAGCCCAATCCATCAGCAGGTAGAAAAGCGCCACCGGAATGAGCATGAGGTTACCCAGCACGGCGAGCGCCACACTGCCGCCCAGCTTGAGCGAGGACAGGAGCGGTCCGAAAGCATCGCTCATGTTGCCATCCAGGTAATTCAGGAGGATGGCCTTGAGGTTGTCCACATCCAGGTCGAGATGCAGACCAAGCTGGGCCAGCAACGGTGTTAGCCAGGCACTGAAGCGCTCGGCCATCACCGGCAACTGCTGGCGCACCAATGGTGCCTCCTTCACCAAAATAGGAACGATGAGCAGCACCAGACCCAACACAGCCAGCATGAAGAGCAACTCGACCAGGACCACCGCCATGAAACGGGGGAATCGCCCACGCCCCCACCTGTCCATGCGATCCACCAGCGGCGTCAGTGCGTAGGCCAGCACCATGGCAACCACAAAGGGGGTAAGGACGGCGCCCAGAAGCCAAAGGATGAGCCAGGTCAGCCCCGCCAGTCCCAGCCACGCCAATGCCCTTTTGTTGGTAGTGCTGAGCTGCATGAAAGTGATGAAAAGGGCGAGGTTCTGAAGGCTTAAAATCAGCGCAAATTCTATCGGGCTCCGTGACAGGAGCCCGTTGCACATTTCGGGCCTCAAACATCATGACTTCATCCAACTCCCCCACCCCTCTGTCCTACAAAGATGCCGGTGTCGATATCGTCGCCGGTGATGCGCTGGTTGAGCGCATCAAACCCCTGGCCAAGAAAACCATGCGCGAAGGCGTGCTGGCTGGCATCGGCGGGTTTGGAGCTCTGTTTGAGGTACCCAAGCGCTACAAGGAGCCGGTGCTGGTGAGCGGCACTGACGGTGTGGGCACCAAGCTCAAGCTGGCGTTTGAGTGGAATATGCACGACACCGTGGGCATCGATCTGGTGGCCATGAGCGTTAACGACGTGCTGGTTCAAGGCGCCGAGCCGCTGTTCTTCCTGGATTACTTTGCCTGTGGCAAGCTGGACGTGGACACCGCCGCCGCTGTGGTGGGTGGCATTGCAAAGGGTTGTGAGTTGTCGGGCTGCGCTCTGATTGGTGGCGAAACTGCCGAAATGCCTGGCATGTATCCCGCCGGTGAATACGACCTGGCTGGTTTTGCCGTAGGCGCGGTCGAGAAATCAAAAATCCTGACCGGTGCCGACGTCAAGCCCGGCGATGTGGTGTTGGGCCTGGCATCAGCAGGCGTGCACTCCAATGGCTTTAGCCTGGTGCGCAAGTGCATCGACCGGGCCGGCGATGCGGCCCCGGCAACCCTGGACGGCAAGCCATTCAAGCAAGCCCTGATGGAGCCCACGCGCCTGTATGTCAAAAACGTGCTGGCTGCTTTGACAGCACACCCGATCAAGGCATTGGCCCACATCACGGGAGGCGGTTTGCTTGAGAACATTCCTCGTGTGCTGCCTGAAGGGACTGCGGCTCACCTGAAAAAAGGCAGCTGGCCCCAAACGGAGTTGTTTGCATGGCTGCAAAAAACTGCAGGCATCGATGACATCGAAATGAACCGGACCTTCAACAATGGCATAGGCATGGTGGTGGTCATAGACGCTGCCAACGCTCAGGCCTGCGCTGCCACGCTGCGTGCGTCCGGCGAGACTGTGTATGACATCGGTGTAATTGCCCAACAGGGCTCCGGCGCAGCTGTGGTGGTGGCCTGAGGGCCTTCCACCCATCTTCCTGCTGGGGGCCGCCTGGCCACGAACGCGCCCAGCCGCTTACATCAACTGGCGAAGCTGGTGCATCTGCTCAGCCACCACTGGCAAGTCGGCGGCGTCCTGCGCATGACTGAGGTAGGCCTGCAAATCTGCCAGCGCATCCGGTAGCTGGCCCAGCTGTGCCAGGACCAGACCACGATCACGACGATCGCTCCAGGACAGCGGCAACAAAAGCACCAGCCGATTCAAGACAGCCAACTCGCGCTCGGCATCGTGGCGGCCATGGTGAACATCACGCAGGTTGCGCAACATGCGCTCGATGATGTCGCGCCCGGAGGCCGACTGCAGATACAGGCTGAGCGGCAGCGCGTCCTCGCCATGCAGGCCGCTACGCAGACGATGGGGCTCCAGCCGCTCATCCAGTTCTTCCCGACTCATCGAGTGGCCGTCAAAGGGGTCGATAACCACCTGACCCTTGGGCAAATTGACCTTGACCAGAAAGTGTCCCGGAAAACTCACACCGTGGGCAGCCAAGCCCAGGCCCTGGGCCAATTCCAGCCACAACACCGCCAATGAAATCGGAATACCGCGGCGGGTGTGCAACAACACATTCAGATAGCTGTTGTCGGGGTCGTAATAGTCGTTGACGTTGCCACCAAAACCCAGGTCCACAAAAAAGAAATGATTGAAAGCACGCAGCTTTTGCAGTGGCCCGGCATCGGGGGCCAATCGGCGGCGCATGCGGGCCAGCAGCTGATCCATTTGCCCCAGAACCTGCTGCACATCCAGATCCGGGTACTCATCGTGCGCCAGGCAGGCTGCCGCCTCCAGCAGGGGAAACTCATCATCGCTTTGGACCAGCGACGCGAAATAAGCCAATGGCGTTGGGGTATCCAGCGACAAATTCATGGGAAATTGCTTTAACGCTTGAGAAACTGACGCCACTTTAATCCAGCACCCCAGGCGGCGCCGAAATAGATGAGGCCAGATGCAAGCAGCATCAGGGCCAGCAAGCCGATGCGCTTGAGGCTCTCGGACCTCAGCGCAGTCCAGTTGAAGGCACCGTTAGCCCACGTCAAAAACAGCAGCAGCAGTGCGCTGGCAGCCGCGACCTGCATCAGAAAACGCCCCCAACCCGGCTCAGGCCGATAACTGCCACGGCGCATCAGGCCGAGCAACAACCACAGGGAATTGATCAGGGCCCCCAGACCGATCGACAGCGACAAGGCGGCGTGGGCGAGCACAGGCACCAAGAACACGTTGAACAGCTGCGTGACGATGAGCACTGCCACGGCGATCCTGACCGGCGTTTTGATGTCCTGATTGGCGTAATAACCCGGGGCCAGCACCTTGACGGCAATCATGCCCAGGAGCCCGACGCCCCAGCCCATCAGGGCCACAGTAGTTTGTTGCACATCATGGTCGTTGAAAGCACCGTAGTGGTAAAGCACGGCCACCAGGGGCTTGGCAAACGCCAGCAGTCCCACTGCGCAGGGCACTGCCAGCAAGACGACAGTGCGCAGCCCCCAGTCCAGCATGGCGGAATATTGGGCGGGATCATTCGCGGCGCGTGCAGCGGCCAACTGCGGCATCAACACCACGCCCAAGGCCACGCCCAGCAAGGCGGTGGGAAACTCCATCAGCCGGTCGGCATAGGTGAGCCAGCTCACGCTGCCACTGGGCAAATGCGAGGCGATTTGCGTGTTGATCAGGGTCGAGATCTGAGCAACGCTCACGCCCAACAGTGCCGGCAGCATCAGTTTCAGGATTTTTTGCGTACCGGGGTCTGACCAGGCCTCACGCAGCGCAGCGACACGCCAACGCAGGCGCGGCAACATGCCCAAGCGTCGTAATGCGAGCATTTGCGCACCCAGCTGGAGCACACCGCCGACCATGACACCCGCACACAAGGCATAAATAGGCTCCAGTCCGATTCCAGCAAACCAGGGTGCGCCTAGCCACGCCGCCGTAATCATGCCCACATTGAGCAGCACCGGGGTGGCCGCAGGCACCGCAAAGCGCTTGTAGGTATTGAGCACGCCAGCGGCCAGAGCCACCATGGACATAAAGCCGATGTAGGGGAACATCCAGCGCGTCATCACGACGGCCACCTCATAGCCCCGAGGATTTTGTTGCAGGCCACTGGCCATGGCCCACACCAGGGCGGGCGCCCCCAGTACACCGACGACACACGTCAAAGTCAAAGCCCAGCCCAGCACGGTGGCCACGCGGTCGACCAGAATTTGAGTTGCATCCTGCCCCTCCCTCACCTTCGAGGCCGCCAGCACCGGCACAAAGGCCTGACTAAAAGCGCCTTCCGCAAACAGACGACGAAAGAAGTTGGGAATTCGAAATGCCACGTTGAAGGCGTCGGTCATGGCGCTGGCACCGAAGGCCGAAGCAATCAACAACTCACGCACCAAACCCGTGATGCGCGAGGCCAGCGTGAGCAGCGAAACGATGGAGGCGGATTTGACGAGTGACACGCTTGGAAGTGTAGCCCCGGCCCACTGCTACAATCGCGGGCTTTGCTGACAACATCCTCAGACACAAGGAATTTTTAAAATGGCATCTGGAAAACCCAAGAAAAAGAACCCGCGCCTGGCGTCGGGCCGTAAACGCGTCCGTCAGGACATCAAGATCAACGCAGCCAACACCTCGTTGCGCTCCAAGTACCGCACCGCCGTGAAGAACGTTGAAAAGGCTGTGGCTGGTGGCGACAAGACCAAAGCTGCAGAAGCATTTGCGAAGATGCAAGCCGTGGTGGACACCGTGGCTGACAAGGGCATCTTCCACAAGAACAAGGCTGCTCGCGACAAGAGCCGTCTGTCTTCCAAAGTGAAGGCATTGGCACTGGCTGCTTCGGCAGCGGCCTAAGGCCTTTCCCGGGTCTGACTCGTCAGGCCCATCGCACGGATCTGCACCTAGCAGCAGGTCTGCCGTTTGTAGCGGGTGCGCTGTCAGCAAAGCAATAATCCGCCAGAGCGTGAAGTTCTGGCGGATTTTTTGTTTGCTCGGTGAAATCGAATGGGTGAAGAAGCCCCTCCAAAAGGGGCTACGGCTAATCTCAGCGAGCTGGTGGGTC
>JBEEJZ010000098.1:0-5173 GCA_041168905.1 Pseudomonadota bacterium
AAGCCTGGATGGTGATGTTGGCCTGCTTGCCGCTGGCCTTGTCCTTGGCGGACACGTGCAGGATACCGTTGGCATCGATGTTGAATTCAACTTCGATCTGCGGAATGCCACGCGGTGCCGGCGGAATGTCGCCCAGATTGAACTGGCCCAGGCTCTTGTTGGCGGCAGCCTTTTCGCGCTCGCCCTGCAGCACGTGAATGGTCACGGCAGTCTGGTTGTCATCCGCGGTGGAGAAGGTTTGCGAAGCCTTGGTCGGGATGGTGGTGTTCTTGGTAATCATCTTGGTCATGACGCCGCCCATGGTTTCGATGCCCAAAGACAACGGGGTCACGTCCAGCAGCAGCACGTCCTTGCGATCGCCAGACAGCACCTGGCCCTGAATGGCAGCGCCTACGGCCACGGCTTCATCGGGGTTCACGTCCTTGCGGGGGTCTTTGCCGAAGAATTCCTTGACCTTGTCCTGCACCTTGGGCATGCGGGTCATGCCGCCGACCAGAATCACGTCGTGGATGTCGCCCACGCTCACGCCAGCATCCTTGATGGCGGTGCGGCAAGGGGCGATGGTGCGCTCGATCAGCTCCTCAACCAGGCTCTCCAGCTTGGCGCGGGTCAGCTTGATGTTCAGGTGCTTGGGGCCAGAGGCATCAGCCGTGATGTAGGGCAGGTTGATGTCGGTCTGCGCGCTGCTGGACAGCTCAATCTTCGCCTTTTCAGCGGCTTCCTTGAGGCGCTGCAGGGCCAGCACGTCCTTGGACAGATCCACGCCTTGTTCTTTCTTGAACTCGGCAATGATGAAGTCAATGATGCGCTGGTCGAAGTCTTCGCCGCCCAGGAAGGTGTCGCCGTTGGTGGACAGCACTTCGAACTGCTTTTCGCCATCGACGTCAGCGATTTCGATGATGGACACGTCAAACGTGCCGCCACCCAGGTCATACACGGCGATCTTGCGGTCGCCCTTTTCCTGCTTGTCCATGCCAAAGGCCAGGGCCGCAGCGGTAGGCTCATTGATGATGCGCTTGACATCCAGGCCGGCGATGCGGCCGGCATCTTTGGTGGCCTGACGCTGAGCGTCGTTGAAGTAGGCTGGCACCGTGATGACGGCCTCGGTCACTGCTTCGCCCAGGTAGTCCTCGGCGGTCTTTTTCATCTTGCGCAGCACATCGGCGCTGACTTGCTGGGGCGCCAGCTTGTTGCCGCGCACCTCTACCCAGGCGTCACCGTTGTCGGCAGCGGCAATCTTGTAGGGCATCAGGTCGATGTCTTTTTGCACTTCCTTTTCGGTGAACTTGCGACCGATCAGGCGCTTGACGGCATACAGCGTGTTGCGGGGGTTGGTGACGGCCTGGCGCTTGGCGCTGGCGCCGACCAGAACTTCGCCATCTTCCTGGTACGCAATGATGGAGGGTGTGGTACGTGCGCCCTCGGCGTTTTCAATGACTTTGGGTGTATTGCCTTCCATCACAGCCACACAAGAATTGGTGGTGCCCAGATCGATGCCGATGATTCTTCCCATGAAATGCTCCTAAAACTGAAATATCGATGTATTGGATGTGCGGACAGCCTGTGCTTTTTTCAAGCTGTCACAGGTTTTATTTGGGGGCCGAAACCGTGACCAAGGCCGGACGCAGCACGCGGTCTGCAATCAGGTAGCCTTTTTGCAACACAGTGACCACGGTATGAGCGGGGTGCTCGGACGGCACGACGCTGATGGCCTGATGTTGGTGCGGGTCGAACTTGTCACCGGCGCCGGGGTTGATGGCAATGACCTTGTTGCGCTCCAGTGCGGCGGTCAGTTGACGCAAGGTGGCCTCGGCACCCTCACGGATCTGTTCGTTGGTGGCGTCCTTGATGGCAAGGCCAGCTTCCAGGCTGTCTGCCACGGGCAGCAGGCTGTCGGCAAACGACTCCACGGCAAACTTGCGGGCTTTGGAGATTTCGTCGTCGGCGCGGCGGCGGGCATTCTCAACCTCGGCCTTGGCGCGCAGGTATTGGTCGGCCAGGTCAGCGCTTTTGGCTTGCAGTACAGCCAGTTCGGCTTGGGCCTGGCTGAGAGCATCAGCGTCGCTCACGGGCGGCATAGCGCCCGCTTCGTTGTGTTGGTAGGCGCTAGCGCCATCCTGATTGGGGGGATTGGTGTTTTCAGACATGCTTGATCGCCGGTAAAACAAAAGACTGGGCAGAGATGAGGCCACCCGCCCGGCTTTCAAGAGGTGGGCGAGGGCAGTTCGAGCGCAGCGAGACCAAAACGAGACTCGGCCAGTGCGCTGGGGCCGCGCGGCCGCGGCCCGCTTCATCAACGAACAGCGAGCAGCTCGACGTCGAACTTCAGGGTCGCGTTGGGGGGAATCACGCCGCCGGCACCACGGGCGCCATAACCTAGCGATGCGGGGATGATGAGCGTACGTGCGCCACCCACCTGCATGCCTACCACGCCCTCGTCCCAGCCCTGGATCACCATGCCGGCACCCAGCGAGAACACGAAGGGGTCATTGCGGTCCTTGCTGGAGTCAAACTTGGCGCCTTGCACGCCGTCGTTGTAGAGCCAGCCGGTGTAGTGCACCGTCACACGCTTGCCTGCCTTGGCCGTGTCGCCATTGCCAAGAATGGTGTCTTCAAATTGCAGGCCAGAGTTGGAGGTGGTGAACGCCATGAATCTTCCTTGTGGAGTGGGGGCTTTGAATGTTGGGGAGTCGAGCCTGGTGGCCCAATGTTGCGCCGCAGTTGGCACGCCCCGGGAAAAGTGCCGGGATTATGCCAGCGTGAAGCGCAGTGAAATCCTGGCGAGCAGCCTGTTGCCGCGGGGGCGGAGGGGCGGGGTGGGTTCGTCGGTTTAGCTCAGAACTGCGGCAGCAGCTGGCTTCCCGCGCTGTTGCGGTGCCCATTTGTCCGCAAACACGGGCAGCTGACTCAGGCAGCTTGCCAGATGGCTGCCCAGTTCGGTCAGCAAGTAGCCACTCTTGCTGTGGCAAACCAGACCTGCTGAACGCAGTTCCTTGATGCGGGTGTTGAGCGTATTGGGCGTGACGCCCCCCACACTGTCTTGCAGGTGACGAAAGGTCTGTGCCTGGCCATCTTGCAGGGCCCAAACCACACGCATGGCAAAGCGTGCTTCAAGCAGGCTCAGCAGCCGCCCCATAGGGGGCAGGTCCTCAGAACTCATGATGTTGTGTCTCCATCTGGGGCGTTGTCGGCACACAGTGACCTGCCGGCATCCACTCTCTCTTTTTGATGGTTAACTATATCAAACCACTTGATTTTCTGGAAATAAGAGTGCCCTGATCAGCACGGCTGAGGCTCCCGGAGGGCACCCTGAAGGGCCCCATCAGCGGTAGATTTTTTGCAGCAGGCGCAGCAGTGTTTTTTGCTCGGTAGCGGTCAGTCCGGCGACGGCCTCACGCTCAAGTTCGGTGGCGGCTGACTCTGCTTGCATCATGAACTCCTGACCCGCTGCGCTCATGTGCAGGCCCATGGCCCGGCGGTCGCTGGGGTGGGGCAGGCGATGGATCAGGTTGCGTTTTTCCAGCTTGTTGAGCATGCCCACCAGATTGGGCGGCAAGAGACCCAGAGCCGTACAAAGTTGGCGGGAGGTGATGCCTGGGTTGTGCTGCACCAGCGAGAGCACGGAAAAGTCGACGGGGCGCAGGTCAAAGGGTGCCATTTCCTGCAAGAAACGCTCGATGATCACCAGCGCTGCCCGCCTGGCGTTGTAGCCAAACAGGGTTTCCAGAAAGCGGGTGTCAACGGTGTCCACCGCCACGAGGGTCTGGTGTGCGGTGCCGTCTCCGACATCCGCCCGGTGAGGGGTGTTCATGATGGGGCGAATTCAATTCAGGCCTGGCCGGTGCGCTGGATGACTGACCGAATCAGACCCAGGCGGTGCTCAAACTCGGGCAGTACCCAGTTCTGCAGGGCCTGTGCCGCCGATCGCAGTGCTGGGTCGGTGCTCGGGGCCGCGTCTATGCGGGCCCAGGCCCCATCCAGCATGGCGACGGCCGTGGCGCGCAAAAAGTCGCCGGCCACCCAGTAGGGTGCCTCGGCGTCTGCGCGTGCCGCCCCGGCCATGGCCGGCACCAGTTCGTGCAACTGCATCAAGCGGGAAGTGACTGCTGTGCGACGTGTGACGGGCACTCCGCATTCCGCCAGTTGGGTGTCGGCTTGGGTGATCCATTGCGACAGGGCGGCGCCACCGTCAGCCAGCACCTTGCGCATCAACAGGTCGATGGCCTGAATCTCATTGGTGCCTTCGTAAATCATGGCGATACGGGCATCACGCACGATTTGCTCGATGCCCCATTCCCGCACATAGCCATGGCCACCAAAGACCTGCAGACACTCGCTGGCACCCAAAAAAGCCTGTTCAGTGCAGGCGGCTTTCAACACTGGCGTGAGCAGGCTGCACCAGGTCTGGGCTTGCTGGCGTCGGTCTGCGTCGGGGTGCGAGCGGGCCAGGTCCAGTTCAATGCCGGTCTGGTAGGCCAGCAAGCGTGCACCTAGCACCCAGGCGCGCTGGGTGTCCAGTATTCGGCGCATGGCGGGGTGGCCCACGATGGCGTCGGCCGGCTGGCTGGCATCACGCGGGCCGGGCACACGCATCTGTTTGCGGTCGCGGGCGTAAGCGTCGGCCTTTTGCCAGGCCGCATCCAGCAGGCCGATGCCTTGCAACGCCACGTGCAGGCGGGCCGCGTTCATCATCACGAACATGGCGTTCAGGCCCCGGCCGACATCACCCACCAGCCAGCCTTGGGCCTCGTCGAAGCGCAGCACGCAGGTGGGGCTGGCATGGATGCCCATTTTTTCTTCAATGCGTTCGCAAAACACGGCGCTGCGGCTGCCGTCCGGGTAGAACTTGGGCACCAAAAACAGGCTCAGGCCCTTGGGGCCAGCGGGCGCGTCGGGCAAACGGGCCAGTACCAGATGCACGATGTTGTCGGTCAGATCGTGCTCGCCGCCAGAGATGAAAATCTTGGTCCCGCTGATGCGGTAGCTGCCATCAGCTAGTGGCACGGCCTTGGTGCGTGCCAGACCTAGGTCACTGCCGGCATGGGGCTCGGTCAGGCACATGGTGGCGAGCCACTCGCCGGTGGCCAGCTTCGACAAATACGTGGTCTTGAGGGCGTCGCTGCCATGGTGCTTGAGGCACTCGTAGGCGCCATGCAGCAGGCCCGGCGCCATG
>JBEEJZ010000099.1:0-12933 GCA_041168905.1 Pseudomonadota bacterium
AAATGCTGCGGATCACAACTTCCATTTCAAGCCGCCTTGCTTACGTTGATGCTGGAAGCACTTTGGCTTTGTAGCCACTCACGAATCTTCCCGCCTAGCGTCGGCCCGAGATGCCCACCCATGTTTCGGGAAAACGCAATGTTGTCGCTGGCGAAGCCTTCTATGACGCCCCATAACTGGTGCTTTCGGGCCATCACCAAGAAGATTTCTCCTGCCTGTGCCTGAGGAATCAGAACTTCTCTCAGATGCTTCTGCGCCGCCCAAACGCTTGGCAAACCTGATGCAAAGCGAATTGATCGATCCGGCATCGTGACCGAAGGATACGGACAAACATTGAACAACGAGACTGCTGTACTTAGCTCGGACATTTCTGCCCCTATTGCTGCGCCGATTCTGGGTTTGTAATACGGATACCAGGGGGCCGGCAGGGGTTCTACCCCGGTTCGCTGCTTGATGATCAAATGTCGATGGGTCCTGTCTACTGGTGAGTACAGAGGGTTCGCATAGCAAACAATGACTTTTGCTGTGTCAAGGGGACCATCAAAAGGCCACGGACCATAGTCCGTTAGGAAGTCGCAGGCTAACTTGCAGTCATGCTTCGCCGCGTAATCAAAGAACGGCTTGTCATCCGGGTGGATGCGGTTATTCCCACATCGTTCCCAGAATTGCTGTAAGTGAGAACCCGCATATTTCACCCGCGTCATTCTGCCGCATATATGCTGCATTTTGGGACCGTCTGTCGACGAACCTTGCTCATCTTATTGAGCAGGCAATTTGGAACCAGATGTGGCATTCGGGCAGGCGCTCCGCAGCTTGCGAACCAAACGAAAGTGGAGTCAGACTGACTTGGCGCTGCGTGCGGACGTAGACCGCAATTACATGTCCCTGATCGTCTTTGATTTCTCTGCCCCCTGTTCAAACCTGCGAGACCATGCCTCTTCATGCTCTAACTCCGCGCCCAGGGCAGTCTGACCGACTGGCGCGATTTCGGAGCCGCAGGCTCATGAGCGCCGGGCGGTCAGACTGCCCTGGGCGCTGCCCCGCATTTAGACGCTGTGGCAGCTCATAACCGATATCACATGCTGCCGTAATTCGGCCCGCCGCCGCCTTCGGGCGTGACCCAGACGATGTTTTGGGTGGGGTCCTTGATATCGCAGGTTTTGCAGTGCACGCAGTTCTGCGCGTTGATCTGCAGGCGGTCCATGTTGTTTTCGGTTTTGACGTACTCGTACACCCCCGCCGGGCAGTAGCGGGCCTCGGGGCCGGCGTACTTGGCCAGGTTGATGTTGACCGGCACGCTGGCGTCCTTGAGGGTGAGGTGCGCGGGTTGGTGTTCTTCGTGGTTGGTGTTGCTGATGAACACGCTGCTCAGGCGGTCAAAGGTCAGCTTGCCGTCGGGTTTGGGGTAGGCGATAGGCTGGCATTCGGCAGCGGGTTTCAGGTAGGCATGATCGGGCTTGTCGCGGTGCACCGTCCAGGGAATGTGGCCCTTCAGCACAAACTGCTCGATGCCGCTCATGATGGTTCCCACGGTCAGACCCTTCTTGAACCAGGTCTTGAAGTTGCGGCTCTTGTTCAGCTCGGTGTGCAGCCAGCTGGCTTCAAAGGCGGCGGGGTAGGCACTCAGCTCGTCGTGCTGGCGGCCCTGGCTCAACGCTTCAAACGCTGCTTCGGCGGCCAGCATGCCGGTCTTGATGGCGGCATGGCTGCCCTTGATGCGGCTCACATTCAAAAAGCCAGCATCACAGCCGACCAGTGCGCCGCCCGGGAATACCGTTTTTGGCAGGGACAACAGGCCACCAGCGGTGATGGCGCGCGCGCCATAGGCCAGGCGCTTGGCGGGTTTCAGGCCCTGGTCTTCGCCTTCCAGATACCAGCGGATGTTGGGATGGGTTTTCCAGCGCTGGAACTCCTCGAAGGGGCTCAGGTAGGGGTTGGCGTAGTCCAGGCCGGTGATAAAACCCAGCGCGATCTTGTTGTCTTCCAGGTGGTACAGGAAAGAGCCGCCATAGGTGCTGCTGTCCATGGGCCAGCCAGCGGTGTGCATCACGAAGCCGGGCTGATGGCGGGCCGGATCGATTTCCCACAATTCCTTGATACCAATGCCATAGGCCTGGGGATCTTTGCCTTCGTCGAGTTTGTATTTGGCAATGAGCTGTTTGCCCAGGTGGCCGCGTGCACCTTCGGCGAAGATGGTGTACTTGCCGTGCAGCTCCATGCCGATCTGGAAATTTTCAGTGGGTTCGCCGTCCTTGCCGACACCCATGTTGCCGGTGGCCACGCCTTTGACTGAGCCGTCGTCGTTGTAAAGCACCTCGGCTGCGGCGAAACCCGGAAAAATCTCTACACCCAGGTTTTCGGCCTGTTGGGCCAGCCAGCGGGTCACGTTGCCCAGGCTGACGATGTAGTTGCCGTGGTTCTGAAAGCACTCTGGCAGCAAAAATCCTGGCGTGCGAAAAGCCGATTTTTCGCCCAGAAACACCATGGCGTCGTCGGTGACAGGCTGGTTCAGTGGCGCACCCATGGCCTTCCAGTCGGGGAACAGCTCCGTGAGGGCGCGCGGGTCCATGATGGCGCCCGACAAAATATGCGCTCCGGGCTCGGAGCCTTTTTCCAGCACCACCACCGAGATATCGCTGCCCTGGGCCGCTGCCAGTTGTTTGACACGGATGGCCGTGGCCAGGCCGCCAGGGCCGCCACCCACCACCACCACGTCGTATTCCATGGCTTCGCGTGGGCCGTATTGGTTCAGGATGTCTTGGGGTGTCATGAAAGGGCTTCCTTTTTGTGAGGGCGACATTGTCGATGATGTGTGCCGGCTCAGGACCAGCTCACTGTGGCGGTGAACATGTAGCCAGCGCCGTAAACGGTTTTGATGATCTTGGGGTTTTGCGGATCGGCTTCGAGCTTGCGCCTGATGCGCGAGATACGCACGTCGATGCTGCGGTCCAAGGGCGACAGGTCGCGCTGGCCCAGCAGCTGTTCGCGCGTCAGAATCTGGTGCGGTCGCTCCACAAAGGCGCGCAGAACCTGGGCTTCGGCCGTGCCCAGCAGGTGGTCGCTGCCGTCGGGCTCGCGCAGGGTGTTTGAAGCACAGTCCAAGGTCCACCCCAAAAAACTGGCGTAGCGGCGTTGCAGTTTGTGCCCGGTGGAGGGCGTTGCCATGCGCCTGCGCAAGATGCTGCGCACCCGCGCCACCAGCTCGCGGGCGTCAAAGGGCTTGGTGACGTAGTCGTCACCCCCCAATTCCAGGCCCATGACCCGGTCGATGGGGTGATCCCGCCCCGTCAGGATCAGCATGCCGCAGCTGCTGAGCCGCCCGATCTGGCGTATCAGTTCGATGCCATCGATGTCTGGCAGACCCAGGTCCACGATGCACAGGTCGGGCCGCTCGGTCTGCAACTGGCGCAGCACGGCCTGGCCGCTGGCAAATCGCTGTACCGCAAATTGAAAAGATTCCAGGGCGCGAACCACGACCTGTGCGACACCATCGTCATCTTCAATGACGTAAACGAGCTGGTGCCTGGGGTCGATGGTTGTATCGTGGCCCACGGTGCCGCTCATGCGCGGTCTCCTTGCAATACCTGTTGCAACTGTGCCCGGGAAAACGGCTTGGACAGCAAGGCAATGCCATCAATCGGTTGCTGGTCGGGCACATAACCGCTCATCAGTACCACGCGCGGGATGCGTCCCAGGGCTAGGGCGTGTCGGGCAACGTCTCTGCCGTCCAGGGTGCCAGGCATGACCACGTCTGAGAGCAGAAGCTGTACGCCCTCGATGCTGTTCAGGATGTCGATGGCTTCAGTGGCGTTTTCTGCCTCGAGGACCGAAAACCCCAGGTCCAGCAATTGCCGGCGCACCAGTTGTCGCACGCCTGCGTCGTCTTCCACCAACAGCGCGAGGGAGGTTTGATGGGTATCCCGGCTGTCAGAAGCCGCCTCGGCAGCCGTGGCTTGTATCTCGCCTCCTGGAACATCGCCGCCGGGCGACTCGCCAGCTTGAGGGGTGCCCGGGTCATTCAGCGGAAACAGCATGGCCACGCAGCTGCCCACGCCGGGTTCGCTGCGAATGTCGATGCTGCCGTCCGACTGCTGCACAAATCCATAGACCATGGACATGCCCAAGCCCGTGCCCTGGCCCGGTGCCTTGGTGGTGAAGAAGGGCTCAAAGACTCGCATCAGGGTGGCTTGGTCCATGCCACACCCATTGTCCTGAACCTTCAGTCGCGCATAGTTGCCAGCGGGTACCTGCAGGGCGCGGGCGGCCAAGGCGTCCAGTGCCACGGGCTCGCTGGTGATGAGCACCTCGCCGCGGCCGTCGGTGGCGTCACGCGCGTTCAGCACCAGGTTGATCAGTGCGTTTTGCAGCTGATTGGGGTCCAGCTGCACCAGCAGGGGCACAGATCCAGGCACGACCCGAAGCGCCAGGGTGTCGGGCAGGGTGTGGCGCAACAACTGGTGCGTTTCATGAACCACGCTGTGCAGATCGGTCTGCCGGCTCTCCAACGGATGCTTGCGTGCAAACGACAGCAGGCCCTTGATCAGGTTGGAGCCCCGCTGCGCCGCCTCTATGGCGGGTTGCACATAATGGGCCGCATACGGCTGCAGTGCGGGCAGTTCTGCCAAGGCCGACAAATTGCCCAACACCACGGTCAGGATGTTGTTGAAGTCGTGCGCCAGGCCGCCGGTGAGCTGGCCCAGCGCTTCCATCTTTTGGGCGCGGGCCAGTTGTTCTTGTGCCCTTCGCTCATCGGTGATGTCAAAGGTCAGCTCAAAGCAACCTACCACTTCCCGTTCGGTCGTGATGTCAGGGATCAGGCTGGTACGGGCCACCCGCGTGCCCTGGTGCAGGGTGGCCACGTCGTACTCAAAGGTGACCGCCTCGCCACGGATGGCCCGCATCACATGGGGGCGGATGCGGGCGTAGGTGTCCGGGCCGAGGTACTCGCGGGCCGTGATCAGTTTGGGGTGTGTCGGGTCCAGGCCGAACCAGTCACGGTATCCCCGATTGACATAGTGATAGCGGCGATCGCTGCCGAAATACGCCACCAGTGCAGGGATGGAGTCGGTGATCAGGCGCATTTGCGCTTCGCTGCGGGCCAGTGAGTGGGCGATGGCCTCGTTTTCACCCAAGGCATGCCGCAGTTGCGCGTTGGAGTCGCGCAGCTCGGCGGTGCGCTCGGCAACACGCGTTTCGAGCAAGGTGTTTTGCTCGCGGATCAGGCGCTCGTCCCGGCGCTGGTCGGTCACGTCCGAGTACAGCGTTACAAAACCATGGCCCGGCACTGGCACGCCGCGCACACTCAGCACCGTGCCGTTGGGCCGAAGACGCTCGATTTCATGCACAGTAAAAGCGCGGGCTGCCGCCACCCGCTGCTGGGTTTGCAGTTCGGGGTCGCCGGGCCCGTATTCGCCACGCTGGGCGTTGTAGCGGATGAATCCTTCGAATGGCGCACCCAGGTAAGCCAGCTCGTCTGGAAAGTCGAGCAGGCGCAAAAACGTGCGGTTCCACGCCACCATCTGCAGGTCCTCGTTGATGAGGGTGATGCCCTGGTCGATCAAGTCCAGGGCAGCCTGCAAGGCTTCGTAGCGGGTGACGTTTTCTGAAAAAGGCGCCGGTGGAATGGGGCTCACAGGGGTCTCTGATGGCAACAAAGGACTTTGTTTTTTCCATTCTAGGAGCGGCACCTGCTGGCAGGCTGCGATGCAAACATTCGTCACATTTGCACAAGACTCCTGCAAAAAAGGTTTTGGATGATCACGCCATGTCACCGGACCCGCCCGGTTCAGGTGATCTGCAAAGCCTGCATACACCTGGAGACCCTCGTGAAACCCATGAATCCTTACAGCTCAGGGCTGGAAAAAAACGCCGCCAACTTTGTGGCTTTGTCGCCACTGAGTTTTATCGAGCGATCCGCCCTGGTGTACCCAGACCGATGTGCCCTGGTGTACGGCCAGCACCGCCAGAGCTGGGCCCAGACCTACGAGCGTTGCCGCCGCCTGGCCAGCGCGCTGGTGGCCCGGGGCGTCAGCCCCGGCGACACGGTGGCGGTCATGCTGCCCAATGTGCCGGCCATGTTCGAGTCGCACTTCGCGGTGCCCATGACGGGTGCGGTGCTCAATACCCTGAACACCCGGCTCGATGCCGAGGCCATCGCTTTCATGCTGCAGCACGGCGAGGCCAAGGTGTTGCTGACCGACCGAGAGTTTGCCCCGGTCATCGAAAAAGCACTTGCCATGTGTGGCTCCCGCCGCCCGCATGTGATTGAGGTGGAGGACGACGAGGCTCCCGCCGGCAAGTATCTGGGCGACATCAGCTACGAGGCCTTCCTGGCCCAGGGCGACCCGGCGTTTGCCTGGCAGTTGCCGGCCGACGAGTGGGATGCGATTGCCCTGAACTACACCTCAGGTACCACGGGCAACCCCAAAGGCGTGGTGACGCACCACCGCGGCGCTTACCTCAATGCTGCCAGCAATGTGATTTCCTGGCAGTTGCCGCACCATGCCACTTACCTGTGGACTCTGCCGATGTTTCACTGCAACGGCTGGTGCTTCCCCTGGACCATGGCCCTGATTGCCGGCACCAGCGTGTGTCTGCGCCGGGTGGACCCGGCGCTGATCTTCCCGCTGATACGCGAGCACCACATCACCCACCTGTGCGGGGCGCCCATCGTGTACAGCATGTTGATCAATGCCCCCGCGTCCTTGCGTGAGGGCATCAACCACAAGGTCAACGGTTTGATCGCCGGCGCAGCGCCACCGGCTGCCGTGATCGAAGGTTGCGAAGCTGCCGGCATCGAGTTGACTCACGTTTACGGTCTGACCGAGGTGTATGGGCCGGCGGCCGTGTGTGCCAAGCAGGAAATCTGGGCCCAGTTGTCGGCCGAGGAGCGCGCCAGCCTGAATGGGCGTCAGGGTGTGTCCTGCCCCATGCAACAGGCCGTGACGGTGCTCGACCCCGAGACCATGCAGCCGGTTCCCGCCGACGGCGAGACCATGGGTGAGATCTTTTTCCGTGGCAACGTCGTGATGAAGGGCTATCTCAAGAACCCGACGGCCACCGAGGAGGCCTTTGCCGGCGGCTGGTTCCACACCGGCGACCTGGCCGTCATGCACCCCGATGGCTACGTCAAGATCAAGGACCGCAGCAAGGACATCATCATCTCCGGTGGCGAAAACATTTCGTCCATCGAAGTGGAGGATGCCCTGCATCGTCACCCGGCGGTGATGCTGGCCGCTGTTGTTGCGATCCCGGACGCCAAGTGGGGTGAGGTGCCTTGCGCATTTGTCGAGCTGAAACCTGGCGCCACTGCGACGGAGGCCGAGGTGATCGAGTTCTGTCGCAATCTGCTGGCCCGATTCAAGGTGCCCAAGCGCGTGATGTTTGGCACCTTGCCCAAAACGTCCACCGGCAAGATCCAGAAGTTTGTATTGCGTGCACAGGTCAAGTCGACCAGCGCCATTGAATGACGTCACACCAGGAAAACACCATGTCCAGCGACATCATTCTCAAGACCCAGGGTCTGACCAAGGAATTTCTGGGTTTCGCCGCCGTCTCAGACGTGAATCTCGAAGTCAAACGCGGCAGCATCCACGCTCTGATCGGCCCCAACGGCGCCGGTAAGACCACGGTCTTTAACCTGTTGACCAAGTTTCACCAGCCCACGGGCGGAAGGATCTGGTTCAACGAGACCGACATCACCCAGGATACCCAGGTGCAGGTGGCACGCCGCGGCATGATCCGCTCGTTCCAGATTTCGGCCACCTTCAGCCACCTCACGGCCATGGAGAACGTGCGCGTCGCCTTGCAGCGCAAGCGCAGTGACTCTTTCAATTTCTGGTCGTCGGAGAAGCGCCTGAATGTGCTCAACGACCGAGCCATGGAATTGCTGGAAGCGGTGGACCTGGCTAGCTTTGCAGACACCGTGACGGTGGAAATGCCCTATGGCCGCAAGCGCGCCCTGGAGATTGCCACCACCTTGGCTCTGGACCCCGAGCTGATGCTGCTGGACGAGCCGACCCAAGGCATGGGCCACGAAGACGTTGACCGGGTGGTGGGCCTGATACGCAAGGTGTCGGCCAACCGCACCATTCTGATGGTCGAGCACAACCTGTCGGTGGTTGAGAGCCTGTGTGACCGCATCACGGTCTTGCAGCGTGGCAGCGTGCTGGCCGAGGGCGATTACGCCACCGTGTCGCAAGACCCCCGCGTTTTGGAAGCCTATGTAGGAGTCGAGGCATGAGCAGCGCATTCAACCCCAGCGGCGAGATGCTGCGCGTCACCGACCTGCACGCCTTTTATGGCGAATCCCACATCCTGCATGGCATAGACCTGCATGTGAACCGGGGCGAGCTGGTCACCTTGCTGGGCCGCAATGGCTCGGGTCGTTCGACCACCCTCAAAGCCATTTTGGGGCTGGTGGGGCGGCGCACTGGTTCCATCATGTTCAACGGCACCCAGATCAACGAGATGGCGCCGCACACCATTGCGCGACTGGGTCTGGGTTTTTGCCCGGAAGAGCGCGGCATTTTTGCCGGCCTGTCGACCGAGGAAAACCTGATGCTGCCGCCCGTGGTGGCCAGCGGGGGCATGACGCTGGACGAAATCTACAAGGTGTTTCCCAACTTGCATGAGCGCCGCAACAGCCCGGGGACCCGTCTGTCGGGTGGCGAGCAGCAAATGCTGGCCCTGGCGCGCATCCTGCGCACGGGCGCCAAGGTCTTGCTGCTGGACGAAATCACCGAAGGCCTGGCACCCGTCATCGTCAAGAAGCTGGGCGAAGTGATCCGTTTGCTCAAGAGCCGGGGCTACACCATCGTGCTGGTGGAACAGAACTTCCGCTTTGCCGCCCCCTTGGCCGACCGCCACTACGTGATTGAACACGGCGAGGTGGTGATGACCATCGACAAGTCTGAATTGGCCAGCAAAACCGATGAGCTGCACCAGATGCTGGGCGTGTGACTCGCTGCACTTTTCTGATTCTTTTTCCCCGATCTCTTTTTATTTCTTCAATTTTTTCACTTCAACCGGAGACAAGCATGAAACTCAAACAAATCGCCTTCGCCGCCAGCCTGGCCGCCCTGATGGCGGGTGCCGCACAAGCCCAGGTGTCTGATGGCGTCGTCAAGGTCGGTGTGCTGACCGACCTGTCGGGTGTGTATTCGGACGTGGCCGGCCCCGGCACCGTGGTGGCCACCAAGATGGCCATCGATGACTTCATGGCTGCCGAAAAGCCCAGCTTCAAGATCGAGATGGTCTCTGCGGACCACCAAAACAAGGGCGACATTGCCGCCAACAAGGCCCGCGAGTGGTTTGAAAAGGACAAGGTGGACGTGGCTTCCGAGCTGGTGACCACCTCGGTGGGCCTGGCCGTGCAAAAGATCGCCAAGGAAAAGAACCGCATTGCTCTCATTTCCGGTGCGGCCTCAACCGCCATCACCAATGAAAACTGCAACGACGTGACCGTGCAGTGGACTTACGACACCTACGCAGTGGCCAACGGCACGGCCAAGGCCGTGACCCAGGGCGGTGGCAAGAAGTGGTTCATGCTGACGGCCGACTACGCCTTTGGTCACGCACTGGAAAAAGATGCCTCCGATGTGGTCAAGGCCAATGGTGGCGAGGTGCTGGGCACGGTGCGCCATCCTTTCCCTGGCTCGGACTTTTCCTCCTTCCTGCTCAAGGCCCAGTCCTCAGGCGCGCAGATCATCGGTTTGGCCAACGCCGGCGGTGACACCATCAACTCCATCAAACAGGCCGCTGAGTTTGGCGTGACGCCCAAGCAGTCGCTTGCTGGCTTGCTGATGTTCATTACCGACGTGCACTCGCTGGGCTTGAAGACCACCCAGAACATGTACCTGACGGAAGGCTTCTACTGGGACCTGAACGAAGAAACCCGCGCCTGGTCCAAGCGTTTCTTTGCCCAGCACAAGCGCATGCCGACCATGATTCAAGCCGGTCAGTATTCGTCCGTCATGCACTACCTGAAGGCCGTCAAGGCCATCAACAGCGATGACACCGCCAAGGTCATGACCCAGATGAAGAAGACGCCTGTGAACGACTTCTTTGCCAAGAACGGCAAGATCCGTGACGACGGCCGCATGGTGCACGACATGTACCTGCTGCAGGTCAAAAAGCCAGCCGATTCCAAGACGCCCTGGGACTACTACAACGTGAAGGCCACGATTCCTGCTGCCGAAGCCTTCCAGCCGCTGTCGCTGTCGCGTTGCCCCTTGATCAAGAAATAAAGCGACGTCAGACCAGGCCGGGGCGGCGCGCTGCCCCGGCACCCACTCTCTAGGGACAAGGAATCACGCCATGGACATCTTCGGCATCCCCTCCAAAGCGCTGTTTGGACAGCTGCTGCTGGGGCTCATCAACGGCTCGTTTTACGCGGTGCTCAGTTTGGGTCTGGCCATCATTTTTGGTCTGCTCAACATCATCAACTTCGCCCACGGTGCGCAGTACATGGTGGGTGCCTTCGTGGCCTTGCTGAGCCTGACTTACTTTGGCGTGAACTACTGGGTCTCACTCATCCTCGCGCCGCTGGTGGTGGGTTTGCTGGCAGTAGTGATCGAGCGCACCATGTTGCGCCACCTCTACAAGCTCGATCACCTCTATGGCTTGCTGCTGACCTTCGGGCTGGCGCTGATTGCAGAGGGCGTGTTCAAGAACTTCTTTGGCGTCTCGGGCGAGAGCTACGAGGTGCCCGAGCTGCTGCAGGGCGGCATCGACCTGGGCTTCATGTATCTGCCCATTTACCGAGGCTGGGTGGTGGTGGCCGCACTCAGTGTGTGCCTTGCCGCCTGGTATGTGATTGAACGCACGCCCCTGGGCGCCACCTTGCGCGCTGCGACGCAGCGGCCAGACCTGGTGCAGGCCCTGGGCATCAATGTGCCGGTGCTGGTGACCAGCACCTATGCTGCAGGTGCGGCCCTGGCGGCCTTTGCCGGTGTGCTGGCGGCCCCGGTGATTCAGGTCAACCCGGTGATGGGCTCCAACCTCATCATCGTGGTGTTTGCGGTGGTCGTGATTGGCGGCATGGGCTCCATCATGGGCTCGGTGCTGACCGGCCTGGGCCTGGGCATCATCGAAGGCCTGACCAAAGTGTTTTATCCCGAAGCCTCGGCCGTGGTGATCTTTTTGATCATGGTGCTGGTGCTGCTCGTCAAACCCGCTGGCCTGTTCGGCAAGCAAGCCTGAGGAAACCATCATGCATCGCGATGATTCAAGCGCCGCATCCAAGCAAACCCTGTGGATGTTTGCGGGCCTGCTGCTGGTGGGCTCGGTAGCGCCCTTTTTGCTGTACCCCACCTTTTTGATGAAGGTGCTGTGCTTTGCGCTGTTTGCCTGTGCCTTCAATCTGTTGCTGGGCTTTGCCGGCTTGCTGTCGTTCGGGCACGCGGCCTTCTTTGGTGGCTCGGCCTACATCACCGGCTACCTGTGCCAGACGCAAGGCTGGTCGCCTGAGATGGGCTTGCTGTTCGGTGCCGGTTTTGGCGCTGTGCTGGGTGCCTTGTTCGGCCTGGTTGCCATCCGGCGCGCTGGCATTTATTTCGCCATGATCACCCTAGGCCTCGCCCAGATCGTATTTTTCCTGGCGCTGCAGCTCAAGTTCACGGGGGGTGAAGACGGCATGCAGGGCATACCGCGCGGCCACTTGCTCGGGCTGATCGATCTGTCGGACAACATGGCCATGTACTTCTTTGTGCTGGCGGTGTTCCTGGCCGGCTTCTGGCTCATCCACCGCACCATCCATTCCCCCTTCGGCCAGATCCTGAAAGCCATTCGGGACAACGAGGCGCGCGCCACCTCCCTGGGCTACGACGTGGCACGCTACAAGCTGCTGGCTTTTGTGATTTCTGCGTCTCTGGCAGGCCTGGCCGGTGCCACCAAGGCGCTGGTGTTTCAGTTGGCCTCCCTGGGCGATGTGCATTGGCACACCTCGGGTGAAGTGGTGCTGATGACACTCCTGGGTGGCTTGGGCACCATCCTGGGTCCGGTGGCCGGTGCGATCACCATCGTCGGTCTGGAAAACCTGCTGGCTGACAAGGTGGGCTCCTGGGTCACCGTCATCATGGGCGGCATCTTTGTGGTGTGCGTGTTGCTGTTTCGCCGCGGCGTGGTGGGCGAGATCGGGGCGATGTTCAATCGCACCGGTGCTGGCTCCGGTGGCGGCTCGCACCACTGAGTTTGCCTTTTCCATTCATCCTGATTGCAGAACGCCATGAACGAACAGTACGGCCACGACATCGAAGACCTGAGCCCTGGCATGACGGCCAGCTTTGCCAAAACCATCACCGAAGCCGACATCGTGCTGTTTGCCGGTGTCTCGGGTGACAACAACGCGGTGCACACGAATGAAGAATTCGCCAAGGCAACTGCCTTTGGTGGGCGCATTGCGCACGGTTTTTTGACGGCCAGCGTCATTTCGGCAGCGGTGGCCAACCGCCTGCCCGGGCCGGGCACGGTGTACCTGGGCCAGCAAATGCGCTTTCGCGCGCCAGTGCGGCCGGGCGACACCGTGCGTGCCACGGTCACGGTCAAGTCGGTGGATCTTGCCAAGGCCCGGGCGGTGCTGGAAACGGTCTGTCGTGTGGGCGATACGGTGGTGATCGACGGCGAGGCCACGGTCATGACCACGTCCAAAGTGCGGCGCGAGGCAGCGCTGGCCGCCGCAGCCTGAAGCTCCGGCAGGCCTTCCAACATCCCATTCCCGGCACAGATCAGCAGGTAAACGCATGAAAATTCTTGTTTCCGTCAAACGCGTCGTCGACTACAACGTCAAAGTTCGGGTCAAGTCCGACCAAAGTGGTGTGGACATCGCCAACGTCAAGATGAGCATGAACCCCTTTGACGAAATTGCCGTTGAAGAAGCCGTGCGCCTCAAAGAAAAAGGCCAGGCCACCGAAATCATCGCCGTCTCCTGTGGCG
>JBEEJZ010000100.1:0-4675 GCA_041168905.1 Pseudomonadota bacterium
GTGACGGGTGTCAAGCCAGCGTAAGCCCCTGCGCAAACAGGTGCAGGTGCCTGACAAGCTGCTGCCGTTCATGCAGTCCAAGGCGCGGTATCTGGTGGCGCATGGTGGCCGTGGGTCGGGCAAATCGTGGACGGTGGCTCGCATGCTGGTGATGAAGGCTGCAGCGCAGCCAACCCGCATCCTGTGCGCCCGCGAGACGCAGAAGTCGATTCAGGAATCGGTGCACCGGCTGCTGAAGGACCAGATTGACATGCTGGATCTGGGTGGCGCGTTTGATGTGCAGGAAACCCGCATCCTGGGCGCCAATGGGTCGGAAATCAACTTCGCGGGCATCCGTCAGCAGGGGGTGACCAACCTCAAGAGCTTTGAGGGGGTGGACATCTGTTGGGTTGAGGAAGCCCAGGTGGTGACCAAAAAGTCCTGGGATGTGTTGGTGCCCACGATCCGCAAACCGGGCTCTCAGATTTGGGTGACCTTCAACCCGGAACTGGACACCGACGAAACCTATCGGCGCTTTGTGGAGAGCCCGCCTGGCGATTCGCTGGTGGTGGACGTGAATTGGATGGATAACCCATGGTTCCCGGCCACGCTGGAGCAGGAGCGCCAGGACTGGCTGAAGCGCGATCCGGTGGGGTATGAGACCACCTGGAACGGCAAATGCCGGCCAGCGGTGGAGGGCGCCATCTACGCCCGCGAAATTGAGGCCATGCACCGTGAAGGCCGGCTGCGGCCTGTGCCTTACGACCCGTTGCTGAAAGTCCACACCGTGTGGGATTTGGGCTGGAATGACAGCATGTCCATCATCCTGGTGCAGCGATCCCCGTCTGAGCTACGGGTGATCGACTACATCGAGGACAGCCACCGGACCCTGGACAGCTATGTGATGGAACTGCGCGACAAGCGCTGGAATTGGGGCACGGATTTCATCCCGCACGATGGACGGAGCAAAGATTTCAAAAGTGGTCGGTCCACTGAGGAAATATTGCAGGCGTTGGGAAGAAATGTCACTGTTTTGGGCCGGGATGACATTGAAGAAGGCATCAGACAAGCGAGAATGGCGTTCGGGCGCTGCTACTTCGACAGGGACAAAACTTTGCCGCTTGTCAATAGCCTGAAGCGCTATAGGCGACAGATCAACCAAGCAACGGGCGAGCCGGGCGCCCCGTTGCACGACGAGAACAGCCACGCGGCAGATGCCTTTCGGTATCTGGCGATGGCCTCGGAGCAGATGGGCAACGCTGACCGCCCGACCGGAAAGATTGACTACCGCAGGAGGTATCTGGCATGAACCGCGAAGCACTCAAAGACCTGCTGAAGGCGCTGGCCCTGGGCCGGCTGGACAAGCTGGATGACCTGGTGGCCCTGATCGCTGATGCGGTGGACAAGCCCGAGGCAGAGCCCGCAGCGCCAGCGCCGGCCAAGCCGGCCAAGAAAAAGGCGGTGGCCTGACATGGCGAAGATGACCGACGAGGCCCTGCTGGGCCTGCTGCAGGCCAAAGAGGACGACAGCGCCACCTATGTGTGGGGCCAGTTGGGCAGTGAGCGCGAAAAGGCCATGCGGCAATACCACCGGCTCCCCTACGGCAACGAGGAGGAGGGCTGGTCGCAAATCGTCACCAGCGACATCCAGGACACGGTGGAGTGGGTGCTGCCTGACCTGCTGGATGTGTTTGTGACCACGGACAAGGTGGTGAACTTTGAGCCCAGCCGGGCGCGTGACATGCAGCCCGCAGCCCAGGCGACCGAGGCGGTTAATCATGTGTTCTTCAAGCAGAACAATGGGTTCCTGAACCTGTACACGGCCTTCAAGGACGCGCTGATCGTGCGCAATGGGGTGCTGATGTGGCGCAAGGAGACCCGCAAAGAGGTGACGATTGAACCCTTCACCGGGGCGAGCCTGGAAATGCTGGTGATGCTGACCAGCCCACCCGCAGAGGCCGGCGACACCGATGGCGAGGGCGCAGCCGAGTCTGAGGACTACCTGGCCAAGCCCGAAAAGCCCGAGTACGAGGTGATGGAGGTGACTGAGCGCCAAATGGTGGGGCCGGATGGCCTGCCCGCCACGGTGTTTGATGGCCGGCTGCGCAAGGTGGAGGAACGCACCATCGTCAAGGTGGAGGCGGTGGAGCCGGAAAACCTGCTGGTGGATCGCCGGTGGACTTCGCCGCTACTGGACGAGTGCCCGTATGTGTGCCGGGTGCTGCAAGTCACGCTGTCCGAGCTGCACCAGATGGGGTTTGAGGATGTGACCGCCGAGGAATTGGCCGGGTCGGATGGATCGTCCTACAGCGGGGATGCATCGTTTCGTCTGAACCGCATCGGGCAGTCCGACGCTGAAGACATCATCCAGAAGCGCGGCGAATCCAACGCCGATGACGAGAGCCTGTCAGAAGGCTGGTTGCGGATTGAGTTTGTGCGGGCCGATGTGGACGGGGATGGCGTGGCTGAACTGCGCTGCATCTACCGGCTGCAGAACAAGATCCTCAAGAACGATCCGGTCAACCATGTGCCCATCGCCACGGCCAGCCCGGTGCTGAACACGCACCGATGGGACGGGTTGAGCTTTGCCGACCTGGTGAGCGACCTGCAGATGCTGCACACCGAACTGATGCGGCAGACGCTGAACAGCCTGTACCTGGCCAACAACCCGCGCACCAAGGTGATGACGGATGCCAATTGGTCGCCCATGGCCAACATCGACGATTTGCTGGATGCCCGGCCTGGCGGGATCATCCGGCAGCGGGCCGACAACGCGGTGGTGGAGCATGTCACCCCGTTTGTGGGGCAGCAGGCCTTCCCGATGCTGGAGTATGTGCAGGGCCTGCGAGAGGCCCGCACCGGGGTGAGCCGCTTCAACCAGGGGATGGACGCCGACAGCCTGAACCACACCGCAACAGGCGTGGGCAAGATCCAGGCGGCAGGGGCCAAGCGGGTGAAGCTGATTGCCCGCATCTTTGCGGAGACCCTGGTAAAACCCTGCATGGCCGGCATCCTGAAGCTGCTGACCGATGGCGGCATGAAGCAGATGGCATTCAGGCTGCGGGATGAGTTTGTGGAATACGACCCGCGCACCTGGCGCGACCAATACGACATGACCATCAACGTGGGCATTGGCACTGGCGACCGCGACCAGCAAATGGCTTACCTGCAGACCATGCTGGCGTCCCAAATGCAGATGGTCCAAAGCGGCCTGGGTGGGATTGTGGTGCGGCCTGAGCAGATTTATGCCACGCTGTCCAAGCTGACCGAATACGCGGGCTTCAAGAACGTCAACGACTACTGGATTGACCCCAAAACCAACCCCCGGAAGATTGAGGACAAGCAGCGCGAGCAGCAAAACCCCGAGGTGCAGAAGCTGCAAATGCAAGCCCAAATGAAGCAGGCCGAAATGCAGGCCCAGGCCCAATTGCAGCAACAGAAGCTGCAAACCGAATCGGCGCTGCGCCAGCAGGAAACCCAGGCCAAGATGACTCTTGAGGAACGCCAGGCCCAGGCCAATCTGCAGCAGGAATTGGCCCGGTCGAGCAACGACATTGCAATTGAGCGCGAGAAAATCGCGGCGCAAATGGAGCTGGAGCGGTACAAGGCCGAATTGGACGCCCGCACCAAGCTGCAGATTGAGCAATTGCGCCTGCAGGCCATGCCGCCTGCGATGCCAGCCATGGGGGGCCTGCCGCAATGACGCTGCACCAACAAGCCCAAAGGGGGTTGGAAGCCAGCCAGGTGCTGGATAACCCGGCCTACACGGCGGCCATGGCCCTGCTGAAAGAAGAAATCGTCAGCCAGTGGAAAAATTGCCCGGTCCGTGACCGCGAGGGGCAGATACTTTTGCTGCAATTGGCCAAAATGGCCGATAAATTCGACGGCATCTTGAAAGGGCTCGTAGAATCGGGCAAATTCGCGCAGTCCAAATTGGGCATGGACGAATTTAGGAACGAAAGCCGGGCACGGCAAATGCTGCGCCGGGTGATGTGAGTTTCAAGGGGTCTGCCAACCCCGCAAAGGGCTCTGCCGTGAGGCATCCCGGCTTGTGCGATGGCAGAAGCGCACAAATAGACCCAGGTGAACCATGGACGGACACGCAGAATCTGCACCCGTTGAAAGCCTATCGAGTTTGGCCGAGTTTTTGACGGACACCCCTGAAGACCAGGAATCCGACGCAGAAAACAAAGCCGCAGACAGCCCAACCGACGAAGATTCGGAAACGGGCGACGAGTCTGCCAAATCGGAATCTGACGAGTCAGAAGGCGATGATGAATCGCCTGATGATGAAGACGCCCAAAAAGATCAGGCACCTCCGAAAAAATACACCGTTGCGGTGAAGGGCGATGACGGCGAGGAAACCACCCTGGAGGTGGACGAATCCGAGCTGGTCAAAGGCTACCAACGACAAGCCGACTACACACGCAAAACCCAGGCCCTGGCGCAGCGTGAAACCGAGGCGGTGCAGTTGGTGCAACAACGGGTTGCGGAGTCCCGGCAGCATTACCTCGAGCAGGCGCAGATTGCGCGGCAGGCTGTGATGCAGTTGGCGGGGCTGCGCACACCGCAGGAAATGGCACAACTCGCCCAGACGGACCCTGCCGCCTGGGTGCAGGAACAGCAACGCCAGCAGGCCATCGGGCAGATCCTGGGCAGCATTGAGAACTCGGTGAAAACCGAGTCCCAACGGCAA
>JBEEJZ010000101.1:0-6996 GCA_041168905.1 Pseudomonadota bacterium
AAAGTCAAACAGCGACAGGGGCCTTGATGGCCGGGTGGTGCTCATAGCCCACGACCTCGAAGTCCTCGAACTCGTAATCGAAGATCGAAGCGGGTATACGCTTGATGTTCAAGGTGGGGTAGGCAAAGGGCTGGCGGCTCAGCTGCAGCTCGACTTGCTCATGGTGATTGCTGTATATGTGGCAATCCCCGCCCGTCCAAATGAACTCACCTGGCAGCAAGCCGCACTGTTGCGCCACCATGTGTGTCAGCAGCGCGTAGCTGGCGATGTTGAAGGGCACGCCCAGGAAGATGTCTGCACTGCGTTGGTACAACTGGCAGCTCAGGCGGCCAGGCTCCCCGGCAACTTGCGAGGGCGCGACGTAAAACTGAAAAAATGCATGGCAGGGCATGAGTGCCATCTTGTCGAGATCGGCCACGTTCCAGGCGCTCACAATGATGCGACGTGAATCCGGGTTGGACTTCAAGGTTTTAATGACCTCGGCGATCTGGTCGATGTGGCCGCCATCAGGCTTGGGCCAGCTGCGCCACTGCACGCCGTATACCGGCCCCAGGTCGCCATCCTCGCGTGCCCATTCGTCCCAGATGCTCACCCCGCGCTCCTTCAGCCAGTTGTTGTTGCTGGAGCCCGTCAGGAACCAGAGCAACTCCTGAATGATGGAACGCAGATGCACTTTTTTCGTGGTGACCAGCGGAAACCCTTCGTTCAGGTCGAAGCGCATTTGATGACCAAACACGCTGGTGGTTCCGGTGCCGGTGCGGTCCATCTTCTTAACGCCATGGGTGTACACATGACGCATGAAATCTTCATACTGTGAGCGAACCGGGCGAGTCTGGAGTTGGGTCATGGCCGCTGCATCTGTGAGTCGTAAAGGAGAGGCATTTTAGAAGCCCACATCACCGGCTTCGCGCCGCAAGGGGGCGGGCGGAGCGGGGCGGTGTCAATCTTGACAGCATGGCAACTCAAGAAAACTCAAGTCACAACACCTTCAACCAAATGCTGTGGAAACTGCGTAGGTGTAACCGGGCTGTAACTGCGAGAATGTTCTGAAAGTTGCTGCCCACCCGGTGGGATCACCCAACTGTTACAACCATCTACGGGATCGACAATGACAAGTACCCCCCAGCAGGGCGATGCGGCCATCGCTGCCTCTGACCAGCAGCAGCAATTTGCGCCAACCGGCAACCTCGACGATCTGAAACAAGCCGCACTGGCCTATCACCGTCCCCGGCATGCCGATGACATGGGGGGCAAGATCGAGATCAGCGTGACCAAGCCCGTGGCCAGCCAGGATGACCTGTCGCTGGCCTACTCGCCCGGCGTGGCGGTGCCCTGCCTGGAGATTGCCCGCGATCCCGAACTGGCTTACGAGTACACCGCCAAAGGCAATCTGGTGGCCGTCATCAGTAACGGCACCGCCGTCCTGGGCCTGGGCAATATCGGTGCCCTGGCAGGAAAACCCGTGATGGAAGGTAAGGCGGTTTTGTTCAAGCGCTTTGCTGGCATCGACGCATTTGATATCGAGATTGACGAGACCGATCCCGGGAAATTGATCGACATCGTGGCCAGCCTGCATCCCACCTTTGGCGGCATCAACCTGGAAGATATCAAGGCCCCCGAGTGTTTTGAAGTGGAGCGCGCCTTGCGCTCACGCTTGCCCATCCCGGTGTTTCATGATGACCAGCATGGCACCGCGATTGTGGTGGCTGCTGGTTTGATGAACGCGCTTCATTTGCAGGGTAAGCGTCTTGAAGATGTGCGCCTGGTGTGCAACGGCGCCGGTGCAGCCGCTTTGGCCTGTCTGGAGCTGCTGGCCAGTCTGGGTCTGCCGCAAAGCCAGGTGTCGGTGGTGGACTCCAAGGGCGTGATCTACAAAAACCGGGGCGCCAAGGGTGACGACGGCCAAAAAGCCGCCTGGGCCAGCGAGACCACCGCCCGAACCTTGCGCGAAGCCATGGTGGGTGCCGATGTTTTCCTTGGTCTGTCTGGGCCCGGCGTGGTGGATCAGGACATGGTGCGCAGCATGGCGACGAAGCCCGTGGTGTTTGGCCTGGCCAATCCCGAGCCCGAGATCCGCCCTGAACTGGCCCTGGCGGCAGTGCCCGATGCCATCACGGCCACGGGTCGCTCCGATTACCCGAACCAGGTCAACAACGCCCTGTGTTTCCCGTATCTGTTTCGGGCCGCCCTGGACGTGGGCGCACCTCAGATCAACGAGGCCATGAAAAAAGCGGCAGTGCTGGCGCTGGCCGACCTGGCGCGCAGCGATGCCGCCTTTGGCAAAACCAAGTTGCTGCCCACGCTGCTGGATGATCGGCTTTTGGTGGCGGTTTCGCACCGTGTGGCGCAAGCGGCGGCCGAAAGCAACAACACCCGCCGTGTTTTTGACTCTGCCGCCTACCGGGGCCGTCTGGAGCGACTGGCTCTCAAGCTGCGCGGCTAAAACGCTGCGTCCCGGCTCAACACGCAGCCCGGGTTGAGCAGGTCCTGCGGATCGAGCGCCCGTTTCACAGCCCGCATCATGTTCAAGGCCACAGGCGACTTGTAGCGCCCGAGCTTGCCGGCCTTGAGGTGACCCACGCCGTGCTCGGCGGAGATGGAACCCCTGAACGACTGCACGGCGTCAAAAACCAGTGCGTTGACCGCATCTTCGCAGTCCCGCAAAAAGACAGCTGCATCGATACCCAAAGGTGCTTGCACGTTGTAGTGCAGGTTGCCATCACCCAGATGCCCGAAATTCACGATGCGAACGCCGGGGAACGCAGCTTGCAAAGCACGGTCCGTTTGGTCCACAAATGCGGGAATGATGGATACAGGCAAGGAGATATCGTGCTTGATGTTCAAACCCTCCAGGGGCTGCGCCAGCGGTATGCTTTCCCGGATGTGCCATAGCGCCTGGGCCTGGGACAGGCTTTCGGCGACCACGGCATCGGTCACGCAAGCGTTGTTCATGGCGGCTTCCAGCAGCCGTTCAAACTGGCTGCGCGCGTGCGACTCTGACTCGAGGTCGCTGTTTTCCAACAGCACGCACCACGGCGCATCGTTCACAAAGGGCACTCGCTGCTGCGGAAAATGCCTGGCCACCAGGCTCAGCGCGAATTGGCCCATGACTTCAAAGCCCGTGAGACCGGCACCCAGATGCTGGTGCGCCAGCCCCAGCAGGCGAACTGCGGCATCCAGCGTGGGCACGGCTGCCCAGGCCGTCAGGCGTGCTGCGGGCGGCGGGTAAAGCTTGAGCGTGGCTGCCGTGATGATGCCCAGCGTGCCCTCGGAGCCGATCATCAAATGGCGCAGGTCGTAGCCGGTGTTGTCCTTGCGCAGACCCGACAAGCCGTGCCAGATCTCGCCCTGTGCTGTGACGACCTCCAGGCCCAGACATAGCTCGCGGGTGTTGCCAAAGCGCAGCACTTGGGTGCCGCCGGCGTTGGTGGCCAGGTTGCCGCCGATAGTGCAACTGCCTTCCGCCGCCAGGCTCAGCGGGAACAAAAAGCCCGCATCGCTAGCAGCCTGCTGGACTTGCTGCAGGATGCAACCCGCATCCACGGTAATGGTGAGGTTGGCTGCATCGATCTGCCGAATCGTTTGCATGCGCTGCAGGCTCAGCACAATTTGCCGGCCTGAACCGTCGGGCGTGGAGCCGACCACCAGGCCGGTGTTCCCGCCCTGCACAACGATGCTCAGTCCCAGATCGGCCTGCCGGGCTGCGCATAGCCGGACCACGTCGGCTACCTCCTGCGTGCTGGCGGGGCGCACCACGGCCAGCGCGCGCCCCTGGTGGCGCTTGCGCCAATCGTTTTCCCAAGCACTCAGGTCGGTGTGGGGGTCTTCGTGAGTGAGTACATGGGCCGTGCCGACGATGTGGCGCAAGGCTGGCAAAAACTGCTTCACACAGTGCCCTCGGTGGTGCCGGCAGGCTGCGGCGCAGGTTCGGCCACGTGGCGGTGTGCCAGTCTCATGCGCACATGCAAGGCGCAGGCCACAAACAGCACCAGGCACAGCAGAACCTGGATGAGCGCCAGCACGTTGCCCGGCATGGGGTCGCCCCAGGCGCGTACCACGCCCTCGGTGAAATAGAGCCAGACCAGCAAGCTGACCCAGCGGTAGGTGTACATGCGGTTCTTCAGTAAACCAGCCAGCGGTATGCACAGGGGCAATACCTTCAGGGCCAGCCAGGACCCACCAGGCCGGATGGGTGCCAGAAAAAGCTCCCAGGCCAGGCCCAGAAACACCATGCCCACCAAGCTGCCGACGGCCAGCCAGCGGGTTAAATCAATTGTTTTTCGGTTGTAAATCATGTCAGTGGCATCATACCGGCCATGCAACTGCCTCCAAGACTACAAGCCTGGTTCCAGGACTGGACCCGTTTCCCTTGGGCCAGCACCGGTCGAACCCTGCTGGCCCGGTTTCGCGAAGACCGTTTGGGCCTGACAGCCAGCAGCCTGACCTTCACCACCACCATCGCGCTGGTGCCCATGTTGACGGTGGCCTTGGCCATCTTCACCGCCTTTCCCATGTTTGCCAAGTTGCAGGTGGTGCTGCAAAAGTGGCTTGTGGAAAGCCTGATTCCTGACAACATCGCACGCCAGGTGCTGGGTTATCTGACCCAGTTTTCAGGCAAAGCCAGCAAACTGGGTGTGGTGGGCCTGGCAGCCTTGCTGGTGACCGCACTGGCCCTGGTGTTCACCATCGACCGCACGCTCAACAGCATTTGGCGCGTGCGCCGCCCGCGGCCCCTGGGGCAGCGCGTGCTGGTGTATTGGGCCGCCATCACCCTGGGCCCGCTGCTGATGGCCCTGAGCGTCAGCCTCACTTCCAATGCGCTGGCGGCGTCACGGGGACTGATGCTGGATGTCGTACCTGGTGGCGTTGGTTTTGTGCTCGATCTTTTTCAGGTCGTGATGCTGGCGGGCAGCATGGCCGCGCTTTACCGCTACATGCCCAATACGCATGTGAAATGGGGTCATGCCTGGGTAGGTGGCGTGCTGGTGGCCATGGGCATGGAACTGGCCAAGCGATTACTCACGCTTTATTTGCATGCCGTGCCCACCTATTCTGCAGTTTATGGCGCGTTTGCCACTGTGCCGATCCTGCTGGTGTGGATTTATGTGGCCTGGGTCATTGTGCTCTTGGGCGCCGTGGTAACGGCCTACCTGCCCAGCCTGATGGCGGGTGAATCCCGACCGGCCAGTGCGCATGGGTGGCAGTTTCAAATCGCGCTGGAGGTCTTGCAGCAACTCGAAGCCGTGTCGCACACGCCGGCCCGAGGTTTGAGAGCCGACCAACTGGCCCAGACGCTGCATGTGGACCTGCTGCAGCTGGAGCCCGTGCTCGAGGGGTTGACCCAGCTGGACTGGATAGGGCCACTGGACGAAGCTGCAGGCCATGTGGGTGCTCGATTTGTCATGTTGGCCGAGCCGGACAGCACTTTGCTTGCACCCCTGATGTCCGCCTTTTTGCTGGAGCGGGTGCCAGCCACGGAAAAACTCTGGGAACGCGCGAACTGGCCCCATCTCACCTTGCGCCAGGCACTTTGAACGCGGTTTGATTTTTCCCCGCAGTCTTGCCTGCCGCGAGAGCCATACTGGGCAATTGTTCGTGGCTGGCATATGTGCGCCTGCCAGCTAAGGGGCGGTGAACATGACAACCGAAAGTGCTTGTTGGGCGATGGGGCGGCGTGTCCGTGGGGTGCTGGCGTGGGCTGGTCTGGTTTGCGTGCAGGCCATCATGCCTGCGTGGGCGCAGCTGCCATTGGCGCACAGCGCGGCGCAATGGGTTGAAGATCTCCACGAGACCCGCTGGGCCAGCGGCACCGCTTTGGCCACCATCACTGCGGTAGGCATCAACAATTGGGACTGGGGCCAGCACCGGTCCTTTCACACGGTATCGGAGGGCTGGTTTGGCACCGACACCGTCGCCGGCGGCGCCGACAAATTGGGCCATGCCTTCAGTGCCTACGCACTAACCAATTTGCTGGCCGGGCAATTGCGGCGTGAAGGCCGGTCGCCCGAGCGATCTGCATGGAGCGCAACGCTGACCACGCAGGCCCTGATGCTTTACGTGGAGGTCTTTGATGCGTTTTCAGTGCGTCATGGTTTCTCGACTGACGACACGGCCATGAATCTACTGGGGTCGGGGCTGGCTTATGCCCGTGCAGTCCATCCGCGCTTGCGGGACTTGCTCGACTTCCGGCTGGAATATCAGGCCAGCGGCCGCGACGGGTTTGCCCCTTTTACCGATTACGCGGGGCAGAAATACCTGTTGGCCTGGAAGTTGTCCGGTGTGCCGACTTTGCGCGACACGCCATGGCGGTTTCTTGAAGTGCAGGCGGGTTACTACACCCGTGGGTTCAGCGCTGCCGAGCGGGCCCTGGGTCTGGATCGCAGCCGCACCAGCTTTGTGGGCATAGGCCTGAATCTGGGTGAGCTGTTTCTGGGAGGGCCGCGTGTGCAGGAATCCCCCGGGCGCAGCACCGGGCGTTTTGTGCTGGAACATCTGCAATTGCCCGGTACGGCCGTGCGCAGCGAGCGCGCTTTTTGAGGGTTCGCAAAGCGTGTAGTCCCGGGTCGAATTCCAATCCTTGCTTTCTGGTGTGACACCTTTTGTCGTGTCCGCCGAGTCTTGTGATTTGAGGGGTGTACCCATGGATATGCGTGTGAACCGGCCGGCCCCAGCGGGCGAAATTGGACCTTGGACGGCGGCGTTGGACAAGTTGTTGGCAGCTTTTGAGGGCGTGGTGGCGGTGCGTATGCCCGACGGCAGCGCGGGTACTTTTGGCAATGGTGCACGGCACGCTCCCGAGCCCACGTTCACCTTGTGCCTGCGCGACACCCATGTGGTGCGCGACCTGCTCCTGGGCCGAGATCCCTTGCGCTTCGCCGAGGCCTACTTTCGAGGCGACATCGATGTCGATGGCGATCTGTTTACCGCCTTGACGCTGAAGGATCATGTACACACCCTGCAACTGCCGTTGGCCGAGCGCCTGATGCTGCTGCTGCG
>JBEEJZ010000102.1:0-8651 GCA_041168905.1 Pseudomonadota bacterium
GGTCTGCGCGCACCTGGGTCTAACGCCCCAAACCGTGCATGCCCTGGGTGGCTACCGGGTTCAGGGCAGGGGCGACGCCTCGGCGCAGCTGCTGCGCCAGCATGCCTTGCAACTGCAAGACGCGGGGGCCTCCATGCTGGTCCTGGAGATGGTGCCGGCCGCCTTGTCTGCCGAATTGACGGAGGCTTTGCCCACCTGCCACACCATCGGCATCGGAGCAGGCAACGGAACCGCTGGCCAGGTTTTGGTGATGCACGACATGCTGGGTGTCAACCTGGGAAAGAACCCCAAGTTTGTACGCAACTTCATGGAAGGCAGTCAGAGTGTGCGTGACGCCATGGCAGCGTACGTGACTGCAGTAAAGGATGGCAGTTTTCCTGACAACACGCTGCACGCCTGGTAAGCCATGAAGGTCGTTCACACCCTTGCAGACTTGCGTTCTGCCCTGCGCGCCTTCGACTCACCCGCCTTCGTGCCCACCATGGGCAATTTGCACGATGGCCACATCGCCCTGGTACGGCAAGCCAAGCCCTTGGGCGATGTCACGGTGGCCAGCATCTTCGTCAATCGGCTGCAGTTTTTGCCGCACGAAGACTTTGGCACCTACCCCCGCACCCTGCAGGCAGACTGTGCCAAGCTGGCTGAGGTGGGCTGTGATGTGGTGTTTGCCCCCAGTGAGCAGGAGCTGTACCCGGAACCACAAAGTTTTCGCATCCAGCCGCCGCCTGAGTTGACGGACATTCTGGAAGGCTATTTCCGGCCGGGCTTTTTTGGCGGGGTGAGCACGGTGGTGATGAAGCTGTTTGCCTGCGTATTCTCGGAAGCCAAAGGCAGGCGCACGGCGGTATTTGGCCAAAAAGACTATCAGCAGCTGATGGTGATTCGGCGCATGGTGCAACAGTTTGCTTTACCCATCGACGTGGTGGCTGGCCCCACCTTGCGTGCCGATGATGGCCTGGCCTTGTCATCCCGCAACGGCTATCTGAGTGCTGACGAGCGCCAGGAAGCGGTGTACCTGTCGCGCGTCCTGCAGACCATGGCGAGCGCATTGCGCGCCGGCAGCCGAGACATTGCGGCCATCGAAAACCAGGCGATGGAAACCCTGCGACAGCGAGGTTGGCAGCCCGACTATCTGGTAGCCCGACGTCGCAGCGACCTGCAGGCCCCCACCGGCGCCGAGGCCCTGGTGGTGCTGGGGGCGGCCAAGTTGGGCAAAACCCGGTTGATCGACAACCTGGAAGTCTGATCCGAGCAGTCAGGACTGCCGATCACGATGCACCCCATGACTCGAAACCTGGCCAGGTTGTCGTGAGTCATCCTGATCGCCCATGCTCGTGGATGCAGGCTTGGCGAGCCGGTATGTTGCTCTGGCTGGCACTGTACGCATTTGCCAGCCAGGCTGCAGATCGCATCAGCCAACGATCCTATTTTGAGGACGCCAGTGGTACCCTGCAGCTTGAACAGGTACGCAGCGCACCCTGGCAAAGTTACACCGGGGTCCTGAGTCGCGGCTATGGGGCCTCTGCCCTCTGGCTGCGGTTGCGCGTGGAGCCTGGCCCGGCCGCAGAAAAACAGCCGTTGGTACTGCGCATCCGACCCAGTTATCTGGACGATATCCGTCTCTATGACCCTGATGCTCAGCAAGGTGATGCCCTGGCGCTGGGCGACAGCCACCCCCAGCACAAGGGCGCGTTTTCGTCACTGAATTTCAGTTTTTCCCTGCCCCGGGCGGACCAGGTGCGCGATATCTGGTTGCGAGTCAGCACCACCAGCACCCGGATCATTCATGTGCAGGCACTGGAAGTGGATGAGGCCATACAGGCCGATCGGCAACAGGAGCTGTTTTACAGCCTCTACCTGGCGGCGCTGACCCTCTTTTTGGTCTGGGCCGCCGCCCAATGGTTGCAATCCCGCGAACCCCTGATGGGCGCTTTTGTCGTCCGGCAGGCCATGGCCTTGGGCTACTCCCTGGGCTACATGGGGTATTTCAGGGTGTTCTGGATCGAGAACCCCATCTTTGCAACACCAGACACATTGACCAGTGTGCTGATCATCGCCTTTGTGGCCAGCGCCTACCGCTTCGACTACCTGATGCTGCGAGAGCATCGGGCCCACCGCTGGGCCCTGCGCGCGATCGGCCTGCTTTGGGCACTGTGCCCCGCCTACTACCTGCTGATGCTGGCGGGAGAAACCCGCCTGGCACTGGCCATCAATATGGGCTTTGTGCTTTTTTCGCCATTTTTAGCCCTCGTCACCACATTGACCGTACCGTCCAGCCAGCCACCTGCACAGGAAGCAAGCCCCGTCATATCCAAGTCAGCACTCATCACGATTTATGGGCTGATCCTGGCGGGCCTGTCGATTTCAGCCTTCCCGGCCATGGGCCTGATCAACGGTGTGGAGCTGTCTTTGCAAGGTTTCCTGTTCTATGGTCTGGTATCCGGTATCACACTGCTGTTCATGCTGCAGGTTCGAGCCCAGCGCATGAGCCAGCAGCGTGTGGTGCTGGAGCGGCAGATCCACATCGCCGAGCAAGCGGCCCGCCTGGAAACTGAGCGTCGCATGGAGCTCGGTGGTTTTCTGGCTATGCTGGCCCACGAGCTGAAAACACCGCTGGCGGTGATCAAGATGGTGCTGGGTGCCAGGTCAGCCACTCCGGCCATGATCGCCGAGGCCGAGCGCTCGGTGCGGGACATGAACGCAGTCATCGAACGCTGCCTTCAGGCCGATCAGCTTGACGACCAACGGTTGGAGCCGCGTAGTGCGCCCTGTCACCTGGAACAGGAACTTCAGATCATCACCAAACAATGCACTGACCCTTCCCGAATTCACTTGCAAGGAGCGGGCGTCCAGCCCATCGACACGGATCCAGCCTTGCTGCGCATCATCCTGAATAACCTGGTCGACAACGCATTGAAGTACGCTGCGCCTGGCACGACGATCGAGGTCCACGTCTGTGACGCCACTCTCAACGGCCTGGAAGGCATCTCGCTGAGAGTGGCCAACGAGCCCGGACCAGCGGGCTCACCCGATCCCGGCCAGGTTTTCCAGAAGTATTACAGGCATCCCAAGGCCAAGCGACTGACGGGCTCCGGGCTGGGCCTTTACCTGGTTGCCAAACTGTGCCAACTTCTGCGCGGTGAGGTGAACTGTGTTTCTGACCCCCACAAAGTCACCTTCCACTTATGGCTACCTCGCTCAGCATCGTTCTGATTGAAGATCACGACGCCTTGCGTTGGATCACCGCCGACATCTTGCGGCAGGCCGGCCATCAGGTACTGGCTCTGGCCTGCGCCGAAGATCTGGATGGTCAAGCCAACGCCGCGCCCGTGGACCTGTTCATCCTCGATTTGAATCTGCCCGGCGAAGACGGTATCAGCCTGGCTCAACGCCTGCGCGCCAGCCACGGACAGGTCGGCATCATCATGGTGACAGCACGTAGCGACGCCCAGGCCTCGGTGGTGGGCTACGAAAGCGGTGCAGACATCTATTTGGTCAAGCCCGTCGCACCGGGCGAATTGCTGGCTGCCATGAATGCCCTGGCACGCAGGCTGAAGCCCGCCTTGACGGCAGGCACCGGCATCCGGCTGGAATCAGGTGCCTTGCAGCTCTGCGGCCCGCTCGGTCGCGTGCCTGTGATCGCCACGGAAGCCGCCCTGTTGACGGCCTTGGCGCGAGCGCCCTCTCAACGTATCGACCTCCGGCAAGTCGCTGCTGCCCTGGGACAAACATCGAGCGGCCCGAACAAGGCCAGCATCGAGGTACGCATCGCACGGCTGCGCAAAAAACTGATTGAAATCGGCGCTCCCGCCGATCAAACCATACGGGCCATCCGTCTGCAGGGCTATCAGCTGTGCGTGCCCATCACCTTGGTGTGACGGTGATTTGAAAAAACTTCTGCTCAGGCAGCGCCGATATGAGGCACCAGGCCTGCCGTCGGCAGTCCGGCCTTGAGCGCCGCCGTGAACGCCAGCATGCGGTCGATCGGCACGCGTGATCGAAGCCCCAGAGCCGGATCCACATGAATGTCGTACTCGCCGCTGCCAAAGCCCACGTCCAGGGCGCGGGCCACGGCCGCCAGGCCGTTCATGGCCATCCAGGGGCAGTGGGCGCAGCTTTTGCAGGTAGCACTGTTGCCAGCGGTGGGCGCCTCGATAAAGACCTTGCCAGGGTTCAGGGTACGCAACTTGTGCAGCATGCCGTTGTCGGTCGCCACGATGAATTCGGTCGCATCCAGTTCCCGGGCCGCTTTCAGAATGGCGGAAGTTGAGCCCACGGCATCGGCCAGCGCCACCACCTCGGCGGGGGACTCGGGGTGCACCAGCACCTTGGCCTGCGGATGCTCACGCATCAGGGATTCGAGCTCAAAGGACTTGAACTCATCGTGCACGATGCAGGAGCCATTCCACATCACCATGTCGGCGCCGGTCTCGCGCTGGATGTAGCCGCCCAGATGGCGATCCGGCGCCCAGAGGATTTTTTGTCCCTGGTCCTTGAGGGCACGCACCACATCGAGCGCGCAGCTCGAGGTCACCAGCCAGTCGGCGCGGGCCTTGACCGCTGCGCTGGTGTTGGCATAGACCACCACAGTACGGTCAGGGTGCTGATCGCAAAACGCCGAGAAAGCCTCGATGGGGCAACCCAGGTCGAGCGAGCAGTTGGCATCGAGGTCGGGCATCAGCACGCGCTTTTCGGGCGACAGGATCTTGGCAGTCTCGCCCATGAAACGAACGCCCGACACCACCAGGGTTTGCGCGGCGTGGTCACGGCCAAAACGGGCCATTTCCAGGGAGTCGCTCACCAGACCGCCGGTTTCTTCGGCCAGGTCCTGCAAGTCGGGGTGCACATAATAGTGCGACACCATGACGGCATTGCGCTGCTTGAGCAGGCGCCGGATGTCGTCTTTCAGACGGGCGCGCTCGGCAGGGCCGGGTTCCACGGGCACACGCGCCCAGGCATGCTTGGTGCCACAGGCAGGCTGCTCAAATTCAACGTCGATCAGGGCGCTCATGCTCACCTCACAGTTCCTGCAAACGCATCGAAAAGTCAGTGGCCTTGACGTCTTTGGTCAAGGTACCGATAGAAATGCGGTCCACCCCGGTCATGGCCAGCTCACGCAAGCCTTCCAGGGTGACGCCGCCAGAAATCTCGAGCACCGCGCGGCCCGCATTGATACGCACAGCTTCATGCAAAACCGACAGCGGCATGTTGTCCAACAGCACCATGGTGGCACCGGCGGCCAAGGCTTCACGCAACTGATCCAGGGTTTCCACCTCGATTTCGATAAAGCTGGCCCGGTTGGCCACCTGCTGAGCGGCAAGCAGCGCCTGCGTCACGCCACCGGCGGCGGCAATGTGGTTTTCCTTGATCAGCACCGCATCAAACAGGCCGATACGGTGGTTGACGCCGCCGCCAGTCTTGACCGCATACTTCTGCGCCAGACGCAAGCCGGGCAGGGTTTTGCGGGTATCCACAATGCTGGCCCGGGTGCCCTGCACCTGGGCCACATACAGCGCGGTCTTGGTTGCCACAGCACTGAGCAGCTGCAAAAAATTGAGGGCCGTGCGCTCAGCACTGAGCAAGGCGCGGGCCTGGCCCTGCATCTCCAACACGACCTGATCGGGGGCACAGCGCTGGCCCTCCGCCACATGCCATTGGATCTGGATGCCCGGATCCAGCTGCCGCAAAGCGGCCTCTGCCCAGGGCGAGCCACAGATGACAGCCGACTCGCGCGCCAACACACGTGCGTGCGCACGCCGCGAGGGGTCGATGAGACCAGCGGTGAGATCGCCATCGCCCAGGTCTTCGGCCAAGGCCCGGCGAACATCTGCCTGGGCCAGCTCAGCCAGGGCGGTTGACGTAAAAAATTGCGTGCTGTTCATGGCATAGCCCTGGAAAGAAGCTGCAAAAACAAGGAAAGATCAGACTTCGACCCGGGCACCACGCCCCATCAGGGTGGCCACGGCCTGGGCCGCGCTGAGCCTGCCGTCCAGCAACGCGACGACGGTTTCGGAAATCGGCATGTCCACGCCCAGCGCCTGGGCACGCTGCACCACGGTGCGTGCGCTGTACACACCTTCAGCCACATGGCCCAGCGAATCTACGGCCTGGGCCAGCGTGTTGCCTTGGGCCAGGAGCAGGCCCACCTGGCGATTGCGCGACAGGTCTCCGGTGGCAGTCAGAACCAGATCACCCAGGCCGCTCAATCCCATGAAGGTTTCTGTTTTGGCACCGAGGGCCATACCCAAACGGGTCATTTCTGCCAAGCCGCGCGAAATCAGCGCAGCGCGTGCATTCATTCCCAAATTCAAGCCATCGCAAAGGCCCGTGGCGATTGCCAGCACGTTTTTGACAGCGCCACCCACCTCCACGCCGACGATATCGTCATTGGCGTACACACGCAGGCTGGGCCCGTGAAAGGCTTGGACCAGGGCGTCACGCACACTGGCATGGCTGCTGGCAGCCACCAGCGCCGTGGGTTGGCCCCGCGCCACTTCGAGGGCAAAGCTAGGGCCACTGAGGGCACCACACATCAAATTGGGGGCAACCTGTGTCTGAACCTCATGCGCCATCAGGCCCTGCCTGGAGGGCCCGTCAAGATCTGTCGATGTGGCACGCTCAAAGCCCTTGCAAAGCCAAGCCAGGGGTGCACGGCAATCTTGCAGTTGTTGGAGCATGCCGCGCAGCCCCGACATCGGCGTAGCCACGATCACCAAGTCAGCCTGCTGCGCCAAAGACACCAGGCCATTGCCCACAGATGCGGGCAGCTCCACAACGGCCAAAGTAGCCGGAAAGGAGACTTGAGGCAGGTATCTGGCATTGAGCCGCCGGGCCTGCATATCTGCAGCCTGAGCGGTGTCACGCGCCCACAAGGACACGGCATGACCCGCCGCGTGCTGGGCGGCGCTGATGGCCAGGGCAGTACCCCAGGCGCCGGCGCCTAAAACAACAATCTTCACGTCGCTTGGGCCTGATGGCCGGCTCAGGCAGAGCCGGCTTGGTCGTTATTGAACCTGTTCGGCAGCGGCGGCCTGCTGCTGCTCGTACATGGCCTGGAAGTTGATTTCCGACAGGTGCACAGGTGGGAAGCCGGCGCGCTGAACCAGGTCGGCCACGTTGCCACGCAGGTAGGGATACACGATCTGGGGGCAGGCAATGCCCATGATCTGGCCCAGCTGCTCTTGCGGCAGATTGCGAATTTCAAAAATACCAGCCTGCTTGGCTTCCACCAGGAACACGGTGCGATCCTTGATCTTGGTCTGCACGGTCGCCGTCACGCAGACCTCAAAAACACCCTCTGCCACCGGGGTGGCTTCAACACCCAGCTGGATGTCGACCGTGGGCTGCTCCTGCTCCAACAGAATGGCCGGGGAATTGGGCTGTTCCAGGGACGCTTCCTTGAGGTAAACACGCTGAATCTGGAACACGGGATCGAGTTGATCGGACATGGATGGCTTTCAAAATGAAACAAAGCCCGCCAAAAATTGGGCGGGCTGGCGTCTAACAAAGGCTAAAGAAGTTTAGCGCAAGCGTTTGGACCCGACTCGGTCAAGCTGCCAGCAGGGGCGCCAGGCCACCTTGCGCATCCAGGGCCATCAGGTCATCGCAGCCACCCACATGGGTGTCACCCACAAAGATTTGCGGCACGGTGCGGCGGCCGGTGAGCTCCATCATCTTGACGCGCTCATCGGGCTGGGTATCCACCCGAATTTCTTCGATGTGCTCAACGCCACGGGACTTGAGTAGTTGCTTGGCTCGGATGCAGTAGGGGCAAACGGCCGTGGTGTACATCTTCACGACTGGCATGGGTCACTCCTTGAAGGTCAGGCTTTTTCCACCGGCAGGTTGAGGGTTTTCCAGGCGCCCAGGCCGCCGGCCAGGGAGTAGGCCTTTTCGAAACCCAGCTTCTTGGCAACACCGAGCGCACGACCCGAACGCATGCCGGACTGGCACACCAGCACCACGGGCAAGGCCTTGTTCTTCACCGTCTGGGGCAGTTTTTCTTCGAGCTGACTCAAGGGAATGTTGCGGGCGCCGACCACATGACCGGCAGCGAATTCATTGGGTTCGCACACATCAATGACAACCGCTTTTTCACGGTTGATCAGCTGCACTACATCATTGGGGCCCAGTCCGGTGGACGCTGCGCCCTGCAAGACGGGCAACAAGAGGAGCACGCCCGAGGCCAGGGCGATCGAGATCAGCATCCAGTTTTCGACAATAAAGTTCACTTTGTTCCTTGTTGGTAACCCGCATGCGGGCCTGCGACGAAATGCTGATTTTAGAATGCAGGGCAATCACCGGCCGGGTGCATGGCTTAGCTGCATCGGCCCTGTTTTCTCACCCCACCTAGTCCTGGAAAGTACACCATGTACAAACTCGTTCTGATCCGCCACGGCGAATCCACCTGGAACCTCGAAAACCGTTTCACAGGTTGGACCGATGTGGACCTGACGCCCACCGGCATCGAACAGGCCAAAACCGCAGGCCGGCTGCTGAAGGCTGAAGGTTACGAGTTCGATGTGGCCTACACCAGCGTGCTCAAGCGGGCTATTCACACCCTGTGGCACACCCTGGACGAAATGAACCGCCAGTGGCTGCCAGTGGTGCACAGCTGGCGCCTCAACGAGCGCCACTATGGCGCGCTGCAG